>JAGHSB010000088.1 GCA_018066075.1 Candidatus Treponema scatequi | reverse complement strand
GTGTTCTTTATTATTACTTTAGCCGTATTTTTAGTCTTTGTTATAAGCGGTTTGTTTAGTAATAGATTTAATAAAAAAGGTTTGATTATAACAGGATCTATTTTGGGTACTGTTATATGTTTTTTTGTTGGTTGTTATTTATATAATGGCGTATATAAACCTTCGATTACTGTAAAACAGGATTCTTTCTTTTTGGAAGATTATCTTTGCAATCAAGAAAAAATCGAAAAACTTGATAAAGAATCAAAGATTGATTTTAATATGGCTGAAAAGCTTCCTGTTGTAGATGGCGCAACGGCATTGATTCCTGTGTATTGTGCTTTTGCCAAAAATGGTTATCCAGATGATGTTGATCTAAATGTAAAAGTTTTCTGTTCGAAAACAAATGAAGCATATGAAAGACTTTTAAATAATTATGTAGACATTATATTTGTTGCAGAACCTTCTGAAGAGCAGAAGAAAATGGCAGAAGAAAAAAATGTGACTTTTAAAATGTATCCGATTGGATATGAAGCATTTGTTTTTATAGTAAATAAAAAAAATAAAATATCTGACATTTCGATTGATCAGGTAAAAAATATCTATACCGGAAAGATTACAAACTGGAAACAGCTTGGCGGAAAAAATCAGGAAATTATTCCATATCAGCGAAAAGAAAACAGCGGAAGTCAGAGTGCCTTTTACAGATTTATGGGAAAGGATGCAGAGATTATTGCTCCTCTTACACATCAGGAAGCAACCTTGATGTTTAGTCTTGTTGATGTTGTAAATGATTATGAAAATCATGATGGTGCAATCGGATATTCATTCAGATATTACATTGAAACAATGCAGAATGCAAAATATGTAAAAATGCTTTCTCTTAATGGTATTGCACCGACAGTCGAAAATATCAGAAATCATACTTATCCGGTTTCGAATAACTTTTATGCGATTACAATTGCAGAACGCGAAACAGAAAATGACAGACGCTTAATCAACTGGGTTCAGTCTGAAGCCGGCCAAGAGCTTGTTGAAAAAGTCGGATATGTAAGATTGGATGTCGCTTCGGATAAAGATTCCCTTGAAGTAAACACAAGTCTCACAGAACTTTTTGAACGTCTTAATCAAGCTGCAAGTTTTCAGAATAAAAATGAAGTTGAAGAATGTCTTTCTGAAATAAATAAATATTATGAAGTTCATCCACCGATTTATAAAGAGGAAATAAGAAACCGTCCGTTTAATGAAATGTGGATGAACTGTAAAGATGCTGCAACTGCAAGATTCCTTATTGATAATGATTATATTTCTGATGTTTTTGATGAACTTTGCATATCAGAACATTTCATTCCAAAGATGATTGAATATAAGGATCTGGAATATATTGCAAAAGCGTTTGATTATCTTAGAAAACTTGATTCAAAAAAATATTCAGAGTTTGTGAAATCACAATGCGCAGTTGACGATTTTTATTTTGTTTTTGATTATTCGTATAAAAGAAAAATAATTAATATGAAAGATGTCTCAATAGAAGAGAAAATCAGTTTACTTAAAAATACAGGGTTTGATTTTTCTCCGTTGGATGCAATTTATTTATCTCCTGATGAGAGAGAAAAATTTTATAAGCTTGTTAAAGTTGATATAAATCAAAAAGTTTTACCTTTTGATGCAAATGCAATTTTTTATGCACGAATGAATGATGAAAGTTATGAAGACTTTCTTTTAGCTCATGGTGCTGACATTAAGTATAGAGATGCAAACGGAAGAAATATTCTTTATTATGCAATGATTGCAAGACCGAATGTTATATATCAGGATAATCTTATTGAAACAAAAGATGAAATTAACTGGGAAATGCTTGGCTGGATTTTAGAAGGTCTTGGCGATAAACCTTATTTCAGGACAGAATTAATCGAACGCGTAAAAAAATATATTTCACTTGGTGTTGATGTAAATAATCAGGATAAGTATGGATGGACAGTGCTTCATTATGCAAGTACGACTCCGTGGTACAGAGAACTTCGCGAACTTCTTTTAGAAAATGGAGCTGACCCGACTATTAAAAGTAACTGCGGGCGAACAGCAGATGATGTTAAAAATTATTTTCCAGATGGCTGGGACAATCCAAAATTCTGGGAAGGCGAATGACATCAAAATAAACCTAATTTTTCTTCAATATCAAAATTAACTCTTCCAAAATCGTATTTCCTCTGTTAATCTTAAAGTAAGTGGAATTTCACAAACCGGTAACCCTGTTTTACGAAATTCCACCTGAAGATTTGGAGGAACTTTTTTATGGATAATTTTACTTGGTATGGATGTACTAAATTTGTTTTTGGAAAGAATACTGAAAAAGAAGCAGGTGCGCTCGTTAAAGAGTTTGGCGGAACAAAAGTGCTTCTTCATTTTGGCGGAAAGTCTGCGCAGAAATCGGGGCTTCTCGACAGAGTTAAAAAATCGTTGAAAGCAAAGAAAATTGATTTTGTGGAACTTGGCGGCGTTCATCCGAATCCGCTTGATACACTTGTTTACAAAGGAATCGAAATCTGTAAAAAAGAAAAAATAGATTTTATTCTTACAGTCGGCGGCGGTTCTGCAATCGACAGTGCAAAGGCAATTGCGATGGGTGCGTGCTATGACGGAGACTTCTGGGATTTTTATACGCATAAGACAGAACCGAAAAAAGCTCTTCCTGTCGGAACTGTTTTAACAATTGCAGCTGCCGGTTCTGAAGGTTCCCCTAACTCTGTAATCACAAAAGAAAAAGGAATGGTAAAACGCGGAGCTGGATCAGATTTAATCAGACCAAGATTTTCAATCATGAACCCGGCGCTTACACAGACTCTTCCTGCTTATCAGACAGCGTGCGGTGCAACTGACATCATGGCTCATGTCTGCGAACGATATTTTACAAACACAAAAAATGTAGAAACAACAGACAGACTCTGTGAAGCAGTTTTACTTGCAATGAAAAACGAAACTCCAAAAGTAATCACAAATCCAAATGACTACGAAGCACGCGCAAACATCATGTGGGCAGGAATGGTTGCTCATAACAATATCGTTGGTGTAGGACGCGATCAGGACTGGAACAGTCACGGAATTGAACACGAACTTTCCGGCCTTTATGACTGCGCACACGGAGCAGGACTTGCAGTTATTATGCCTGCGTGGATGACATTTGTTTACAAGCATGATGTGATGCGTTTTGCACAGTTTGCTGTAAGAGTGTGGGGATGTGATATGGATTTTGCAAATCCAGAAAAGACAGCGCTTGAAGGAATTGCTGCATTCAGGACATTCTTAAAATCAATCGGAATGCCTTCTAACTTTAAGGAACTTGGTGCAAAAGAAAAAGATATTCCGCAGCTTGTTAAAAATTTCGGTTTGCCAAAAGACGGAAAGACAGGCGGCTTTGTAAAACTTTCTTCAAAAGATATTGCAGAGATTTACAAACTCGCATGCAAGGAGTAAATATGAAAGTTTGTTTTATCGGTGGAACTGGTACAATTTCGATGGCCATTTCAAAGCTTGTTCTCGAAATGGGCTGGGAGCTCTGGCTCATCAACCGCGGAAACAGAAATAATGTTCCGGGACTTGCGAGGGCGCACTTTATTACAGTTGACGTAAACGATGAAGTTGCTGCAACTGCTGCATTGAGTGGAATGGAATTTGATGTTGTGTGTGATTTTATTGGTTTTGTTCCATCTCAGGTTGAACGAGATTATAAAATATTTCGCGGAAAAACAAAACAATATATGTATATCAGTTCTGCATCTGCATATCAGAAACCGTGTGCAAATTATTTGATCAGTGAAAAAACTCCTCTTTCAAATCCGTACTGGGAATATTCAAGAAACAAAATCGCGTGTGAAGAATTTTTAATGAAAAAATATCGCGAAGAAAATTTTCCTGTGACAATCATCAGACCAAGTCACACATACGACGAGCGTTCAGTTCCACTTGGCGTACACGGCGAAAACGGAAGCTGGCAGGTTGTAAAGAGAATCAAAGAAGGAAAGAGAGTAATCATTCACGGTGACGGAACTTCACTTTGGACAATTACACATAACAGTGATTTTGCAAAAGGCTTTGTCGGACTTATGGGAAACATTCATGCGATTGGTGAAGCCGTTCAGATTATGTCAGACGAAACTGTAACATGGAACCAGATTTATAAATGTATCGCAGATTCTCTCGGTGTTGAATTGAAACCAGTTTATGTTTCATCAGATTATCTTGTCCGCCACAGTAACTATGATTTTCTCGGCAGCTTAATCGGAGACAAGGCAAACTCTGTTGTCTTTGACTGTTCAAAATTAAAATCACTTGTTCCGTCATTTGTCGCAACAAAACGCGCCGACCAGGGAATCAGAGAAACAATCGATTATGTTTTATCACATCCAGAGTGTCAGAAAGATGATCCTGAGTTTGACAAATGGTGTGATGAGATTATCGGAAAAGTAATGTAAATCGCGCGGATATTATAAGAGATGTTAATTAATATTTATTGAGGAAATTTATGACAGACGTTAAAGGAAAATGGGCGCTTATCACTGGCGCTAACCGCGGAATCGGATACCGCATCGCAAAGTTTATGGCTTCAAAAGGATGCAATCTCATTTTGCATTCACGCTCTCTTTCTCATACTGCAGAAGTTTAGAAAGAAGTTCGTGCAATGGGAGTTGAAGCATTTGATGTTGAAGCAGAACTTAAAGATCCGGCATCAGTTAAGAAAATGATTGAAGTAATCAACAAAAGCGGGAAACCTGTCGATATTCTTTTCAACGATGCAGGTGTTCAGGTTGCTTACAGAACTGAGTATTATAAAACTCCTGTTGAAGATTTTGTTTCAAGTTTTTATATCAATACAATTGCTCCGATGATGTTCTGCTACGAATACATTCCAAAAATGATTGAACGCGGATTTGGACGTGTAATTAATACTACAAGTGGAATTCGTAACGAACCGGAACAGGCAGGCTACAGTGCAAGTAAGGCAGCGCTTGATAAAGTGACATCTGATCTTGCAGGTAAGCTTGATGGAACTGATGTAACAATCAACCTTGCAGATCCTGGATGGTGCAGAACAGACCTCGGCGGACCTAATGCTCCGAACGATCCTGACAGTGTAATTCCTGGAATCGTACTTGGTGCTTTTGTTGATGATAAAATCAGCGGAAGATGGCTCGGAGCCCAGGATTTTGCCGGAATGACTCTTGAAGCAGCGCTTGAAAAAGCAAAAGGGTATAAGAAATTATTTCTTTAAGTGACAAAAAAAGGTTCGCATTTCGCGAACCTTTTTTTTATTTCTGTAACAGTTTGAAAACGCCGTCTTCAGGGTTATATTCAACGCCTTCGTTGTCGGTATCTTTTGGATAAGTTCCTTTCAGGAAATAGTCATCAAGAAGATGAATGTAATATTTTGCAGTGTCGTCTTGTGGCTTTTTTGAAAGAAGTACGGCTAAAAGTTCTTTTGCCTTTGAATAGTTTTTAGCATTGAACTCTTTCATTGCGATTTCCCATTCTGTAATGTATGAAAGTAAGTCAGGAGAAGCACAGCCTTTTTCATCGAGGACTTCATAAAGCTGAATCGGAGTATTGATATTTACAACTCTTACTCTGTCGAGGGAACGTACTGCAAAAGAGTCACCTAAAAGTTCATAAGTTGCCTGGCTTATCAAAATTCCATTTGTATGATACTGCTTGTTAACGCCTTCGAGACGAGAAGCGAGGTTAACGTTGTTTCCCATCATCGTATAGTTCTTTTTCTTTTCAGAACCAAAGTAACCGGCAATCATTTCACCGCTGTTGATACCGATGCGTGTAAAGATTGTCTTATCGTTTGCGACGAGAGTTTTGAATGCGTTGTACAAATCTTCTTCCATCCATGATGGCTTTGGATTTGCAGCATATTCAATGATTTCTTTATTCAATTCGATTTCGGCTTTTTTCATTTTGACTGCAGCGCTGCATGCGTGAACTGCATGGTCATCCATTGCGACAGGAGCGCCAACTAAGGCAACGATTGCATCGCCTTCGTATTTGTCTACAGTTCCGTTTTCGTCAATGATGATGTCTGACATTCTTGTTAAATAATAATTTAAAAGGCATCCGAGTTCTGCTGCCGAAAGAAGTTCGCTGAAAGAAGAGAATTTCTGGATGTCAGTAAAGATTGCAGACATCTGAAATTTTTTACCACCGAGTGTGAAAGATGATGCATCATTGATAATCTGATTAACGACATCTTTTGAAAGACACTGGCTGAATGCAGAACGGATAAATCGTTTCTGTTTTCCTTCTGTTGCAAGACTGATTAAAGTGTTTGCTGTAGAAGAAATGAAGAATGCGGATAATGGAGCGACAAGTAAAATCCAGTATCCGTTGTTAAATAAGATAACCGGCACTGCAATGCTGATTGCGAGTCCGAGGAAAATTCCACATGAAATAAAAAGAGCAGAGTTTTTTGCAAACTTGCTTTCACTTACTGCAACTATTACAGAAGCAAGACACGAAAGTAAAAATATCCAGAGAATATTAACTGCATCTGGAAGCTTTTTTATAAAACTGTTTGTCAGATAATTATCAAGCGCTGTAATGTGAATACCGACTCCTGGATAAACTTGAGAAACAGGAGTGGAACATATATCAAAAAGTCCTGGTGCATAATAAGCGCAGAAAATGTAAAGGTCCTCAAAATCAGATGGAACAAAAGGACCTTCTTCGCCATTCTTCATTGCATCATAACTTTCGAGAATATCTTTGATTGAATAAGGAAGATAGTCGTCGATTGATTTTGTATAGCGGAGAAGTGCTGTTCCGTCTTTTAATGTTGGAATTAAAGAGATGTTCGTTTCTCGATCAGCAAGTGCAGCCGGTGCAAGACCGAGAGAATAGTCACTGTATGGAAGTGCATATTCCAACAGCTTGTCTAATTGATTTGAATCTTTTTCAGTTTTGATTCTTGTTCTTCTGATAACATCATCAGAATCTTTTGCACTTGTAATGTTTGCAATAAGAGCTGCGTTGTCACTGATTCCTCTGACTGGAGATAAGATTTTATCATAGTCGTCTTCTGAGTAATAGAACGCCTGAATTACTTTTCCACTTCGTGCTTCAGCATCGCCTAAAGCAATGTCATCCTGTTCTCCGTAAACAGAAGGTTCTGTATAAAGAATATCGAATGCAATTGCCTTAGGATTTCCAGCTGAAAGAAAATCAATTACTCTTGCATAAGCTTCGCGAGGCCACGGCCATGACCAGCCGTATTTTTCTGATGCATAGTCGATGCTTTCCTGATCAACGCAGATAAAAGCAATTTCATCACATGCTCTTTTATATTTGGCTGCGTTTATCATTCTAAGATCGTAAGTTTTATTTTCAAAATATGTAAACACACCAGTAAAGTTACAAATTATTGCAATAACAAATGCAGATACCGCAATAATTGCAGACCTTAACCAAAGCTTATGCGACTGTTTCATTTTTTGAATACTCCCATGTTTGCTTTAAATCTTGCAGCGCGAACTGAAGGATCTGCACCTTTGTATGACATTTTTTTGCAGAGTGTTTCAACTTTTTTAAGACGATCAGATGGTTTTGGATGAGTTTTTGTCCAACCGCCTTCTTTAGAATCTGATCTTGCTTTGTATGAAGCGTCAAGTTTTTTAAGCATAGATATCATCGCATTTGGATCATATCCTGCTGCGAGAAGAAGATTTAATGCTTCTGCATCAGCTTTGAATTCCTGATCTTTCGAATATCCTTTAGTTGTGATTGTATCAACAAGATAATTGTTAACACCGGCAAACTCATGGAATAATTTTTTATCATCTTCTGAAAGTTTGGAATATTTATTTGTAACATCAACAGCAAGAACTGTGCTTGACTGAATGAAATCATTTACTCGGCTAGATTTGATGATACCTACTGCATGTTCAAGTTGAACATGTGCAAGTTCGTGAGCGATGACTGCTGCAAGTTCATCTTCTGATTCAACAGATGAAAGAAGTCCTTTTGAAATTAAAATCATTCCACTTGCTGTAGAAAGGGCATTGACTTCATCTGTATCAATTATTCCAACACAATATTGCTTATAAATTACAGGAACCGGAGAGTTCATTGCAATAGCACGGCATATTCTATTTAAATAAGTAGTTGCTATTGTATTTTTATAAAACGGATAGATGTGGAAAATTGAAGCAGCTGTACTGCGTCCTACATAATATGCATTTTCAGCAGTAATAGGCTCTGTCATGCGAGAAAGCTTTGTTAATGTATCATCTGCTTTTTCTGCAGTATTCAAAGCATTCTGTGTTTTATTTAAAATGTCGATTGCTTTTAATCCTGGAATTGCAAAAACAGTTGAAGAAGAAAAAACAGCGGCTAAAATAAAGCCTGTGAAAAACTTTGTCATCTTTTTCATTTTTCTTCTCCCATGTATAACTGACCTTCTTTGATAAACTGAATTATGCTAAGGTCGTTTTCTGCAAATCCTTCAATTGCATCAACGCTGTTATAATCGTATGAAGATCCATCTGTTGCAAGAATTTGTTCAAATCCTGCATCCCATCCTTTTCCGGCAAGTGCAATTTCTTTTGCATTTGCTGAAGTTTTTTTCTGAGAAGCAACTTCGATTTTGAGTTTCTTTGTTGTAAGGGAAGCATTTGGAACCCATCCGGTAATTTTACCATCAAGGGTTTTGATGTTTGTCCATTTGTTATCAACAGAAACTACGATAACCTCATCTCCGTATTTCAAAGTACCTACTGTTTTGGCAAACTGGGATGCACTGGCTTTGACCGGTGAAGAGCCGACTTGTATATACTGATTTTTGTTTCCAGCCGCGAATACGGGCATGAAAATTCCCCCTAAAACCAGTAAAATGAGGATACGTTTAATAATACTTTTCATAGTAAGTATTATACCACATAAAACCGCATAATATGTATTGAATTTCATAAGAAAAAACGGTATTATTCTGTTCTAGTATGAAAACTGAAGGTTATATGAAATGTGTATTACTCGATTTAATTCTTCCGATTGTTCATACTGTTTTTATTGGTAAATTTTTTGGCTGAATTCTTGTTTAGGAGTTCAGCTTTTTTTTTGGAGATATATATGAAACGCGACGACATTAGCAAAGTAATGATTATTGGATCAGGTCCAATCGTTATCGGACAGGCTTGTGAGTTTGACTATTCCGGAACTCAGGCATGTAAGGCACTTCGTGAACAGGGCTATAAAATTGTATTGGTAAATTCAAACCCTGCGACTATCATGACAGACCCTGTTATGGCAGATGCAACTTACATTGAGCCTTTAAATGTGGAACGTTTAAGTCAGATTATCGAAAAGGAACGCCCTGATGCTCTCCTTCCAAACCTTGGTGGTCAGACAGGTTTGAATATGGCAATGGAACTTAATAAAGCCGGCGTTTTGGATAAATACGGCGTTAAAGTTATCGGTGTAGACCTCGACGCTATTGAACGCGGTGAAGACCGTGAAATCTTCAAAGAAACAATGAAAGAACTCGGCATTGAATGTGCTAAGTCTGGAATCTGCCATACAATCGAAGGTGCTGAAGAAATCGCAAAAGAAATCGGATTTCCTCTCGTAGTAAGACCTGCTTACACAATGGGCGGTCAGGGTGGCGGTTTCTGCTACAACATCGAAGAGCTCCGCACAATCGTTGCAAATGGTCTCGACCTTTCAATGACACATCAGTGCTTGATTGAAGAATCAATCCTCGGCTGGGAAGAACTTGAAGTAGAAGTTGTTCGCGACAAGAAAAACCAGATGATCGCAATCTGTTTCATCGAAAACATCGATGCAGTCGGCGTTCATACAGGTGACTCTTTCTGTTCAGCACCATTCATGACAATTGATAAAGCTCTCGAAGATAAACTCAAGAAGATGGCATTCCAGATCGTAGAAAAAATCGGTGTCATCGGCGGTACAAACGTTCAGTTTGCACACAACCCGAAAACAGGCCGCGTAGTAATCATCGAAATCAACCCTCGTACATCTCGTTCTTCAGCACTTGCTTCAAAAGCAACAGGTTTCCCTATCGCTTTGATTTCTGCAAAACTTGCAAGTGGAATTACACTCGACGAACTTCCATACTGGAGAGACGGATCTCTCGAAAAATATACACCAGGTGGAGCACCAGACGGTGACTATATCGTACTCAAGTTTGCTCGCTGGGCATTTGAAAAATTCCGTGGAGTAGAAGACAGCCTTGGAACTTCAATGAAAGCAGTTGGTGAAGTAATGTCTATCGGTAAGACATTTAAAGAAACTTTCCAGAAAGCAATTCGTGGTCTTGAAAACGGACGCTCAGGTCTTGGTTTTGCAAAAGACTTCAACAGAAAATCTGCTGATGAACTTTGTGAAATGCTTAAGACTGCAAGTTCAGAAAGATACTTCCAGCTTTATGAAGCACTCAGAAAAGGTGTATCAGTTGAAAAACTTCACGAGATTACATATGTAAAAGAATACTTCCTGCAGCAGATGAAAGAACTTGTTGAACTCGAAGAAGAAATGCTCAAGACAGCCGGAACATTACCAGCTGACAATCTTTTGATTCAGGCAAAGAAAGACGGTTTCTCAGACAAATATCTTTCTAAGATTCTTAAAGTTTCAGAAAAAGACATCCGCGCAAAGAGAAAGGAACTCGGAATCAAGGAAGCATGGCTTGCAGTTCCAGTATCTGGCGTAGAAAACGCAAACTACTATTACTCAACATACAACGCAGAAGACAAATCTCCTGCAACAACAAATCCTAAGAAGATCATGATTTTGGGCGGTGGACCAAACAGAATCGGACAGGGAATCGAATTTGACTACTGCTGCTGTCACGCTGCAATGCAGCTCAAAGAAATGGGATATGAAACAATCATCGTTAACTGTAACCCAGAAACTGTATCAACAGACTACGACACATCAGATAAACTTTACTTTGAACCAGTTACTACAGAAGATGTTCTTCAGATTTACGAAAAAGAAAAACCATTCGGAGTTATCGTTCAGTTTGGTGGACAGACTCCACTCAACATCGCACGCGAACTTCAGGAAAACGGCGTTAACATTCTCGGAACTTCAATCGACTCAATCGATATCGCAGAAGACCGCGACTTGTTCCGTCATATGATGGAAAAATTGGAAATTCCAATGCCAGAAAGTGGAATGGCTGTAGACTTTGATGAAGCTAAGACTGTAGCAGATAAAATCGGTTATCCAATTATGATTCGTCCTTCTTTCGTTCTTGGTGGACGCGGAATGGAAGTTATCTACGATGAAAAAACTTTAAAAGAATACGTAGAAAAAGCAGTTGGCGTAACTCCAGACCGTCCATTGTTGATTGACCGCTTCTTAAAAAATGCTTTGGAATGTGAATCAGATGCTCTTGCAGATTCTAATCACGTTTATATCCCGGCTGTAATGGAACACGTTGAACTTGCAGGTATTCACTCTGGTGACTCAGCTTGTGTAATTCCACCTGTATCAATTCCAAAAGAAAACTTGGAAACAATCAAAGAATATACAAAGAAAATTGCAGAAAGCCTCCATGTTTGCGGTTTGATGAACATGCAGTATGCAATTGAAAATGGAAAGGTTTACGTAATTGAAGCAAACCCTCGTGCATCGCGCACAGTTCCACTTGTATCAAAAGTTTGTGGAACTCAGATGGCACGCTTGGCAACAAGAATGATGCTCGGTGAATCACTTGAATCACTCGGACTTAAAGAAAAAACAATTCCATATCACGGAGCAAAAGAAGCAGTTCTTCCTTGGGCACGTTTCCCAGGAGTAGATCCAATTCTTGGACCAGAAATGCGTTCTACAGGTGAAGTTCTTGGTCTTGCAGAAAACTTCCCATTGGCATTCTACAAATCTCAGGAAGCTGCCGGTTCTGAACTTCCACACGCACCACAGGCTTGGGAAAACAAAAAAGTTTTAATCAGCTTGAGCGACAAAGAAAATCAGAAAGAACAGGTTCTCGAAGTTGGTAAAACTTTGAGCCGTCTCGGATTTATTCTCGTTGGAACAAAAGGAACAGCAGATTTCTACAACGATCACGGAATCAAATGCAGCGAAGTAAACAAAATCGGCGGCGGTCGTCCTGATGTTGTCGACATGATTATGAACAAAGAAGTAAGTCTTGTAATCAACACACCAAAAGCAAAACGCAATTACGCAGAAGACAGAAAGACAATTCGTAAGATGTGCTTGAAATATAAAGTAAGTTATATCACAACTCTTGCCGGAGCTCTTGCTGCCGTTCGTGGAATTGACGCTGCAAAGAATGGTAATGCTGGTGTCGGTGGAGTTAAGAGCTTGCAGGAGTGGCATGCACTTATCAAGTAAAACACTGTCATTTAGAACTTGTAATACTGTTATCCCGAACTCGATTCGGGATCTCTGATAATAAACGCCCGCCGGAGTTTTCTGGCGGGCGTTTTGTTTTGGTGTGGTGTGGCGGATTCACTCAAGTCTGTAAGCTATTGCAATTTAGAAACAACTAAAACACTGTAGACATAATTCTTGCCATTATATCCATCGGAATTATTGTCTAAATATACAAAAAGAGCAGAACCATCATGATCAGGATCTTGTGAACTAGACCAATAATGGCCTGTTAAAGAAACGTCAAAATCTGGGTCTATTTTTTCATTTAATAAATCAGTAGAAGTTTTAATTACTTCTTTATTTGCTGCTATGGCTTTAAGCTCATTTATTGCAGGTAAATACCAGTTTTGATTTCCTGCTGTATGATCTTGAAAACATGTAAAAGCCTGGTATAAATTATTTCCGTCTTGATCGTTAACATTATCACATATTATATTCCAGTTTTCACTGCCATCATCTTTACTTGTTTCAAACTTTTTGTTAGATCCTTCTGCATTTTCTAAAGCCCAAGCTTTACTAGTCCACTGTTCTAAACCTACTATTTTTTGAGCAGTACCATTTTTGACTTCAAATACAACACCTATAGGATCTCCATAACTGGAATCATAACCGGAATGAACAAAACATTTTCCATCTTGAAAATATGCTATGTCGCCGATTTTATCTGAAGGTTTATTTGTTGCTCCTGGAGTAGAACATCCCATAAAACAAACTGCCATCATAGCAGCAATATAAAAAAAATTTTTCTTTAACATTAAAT
>JAGHSB010000087.1 GCA_018066075.1 Candidatus Treponema scatequi | reverse complement strand
AAATCTTTCTTTAGGATACTGAGAACCAAGATTTGTTCGCTTAAGAAAATCAATGTATGCTTCTGGGGTTAGTCTTTCTTCTTTATAAACTATTTTCATGTACAAACTCCACACATTTTTCTTTCATCCAGATTTTCTTAACAGACCATCCAAACTCCAGCAATTCCTTTTTGTATGTCAAAAAGAATGATCAATCGGACAACCGGCAATCTGTTCTATTTCTTCGTAAGACAATTTCAGAGAATCACATTCCTGTGTTTTTATGTAATCCCAAACTTTGCTGTATTTACTCATTACAACTTACCACTCCAAGCAGCTTCCCATTTTCCACCTTTGCGCTCAAAAATCGTAATGTTATCTACCGGAAAATCTTCTACCAGATTCAATTCATTCATCACTTCCAAAGCATCTGCTGAAACTCCAGCCGGAATATCACGATTGGCAACTGTAAGATGTGGCTGGAAAGGTCGCTGATCTTTTTTAGTGCAACCAGGAGCTGCCTTCAAAACTGCTGCAAGAACTTTATCTCGAAGTGCAGTCCATTTTTCATCACGAATCACTTTTGCAAAAATTGTTCTGTCTCCGAAGGCATGCGAGTTCGTCAAGGCACGCTACGCTTAAAGCCTATGACAAACTCGTTTAGTGGGTTATTAGTATAAACCCACTATCAAAGTTATCAATGTGTGCATCAAACTTCAACTAAACTGCTTGAACTAAATCTGCAGTTGTGTATTCTTCTGGAAGATATTATATATAGCAAAACCGTTAAAAGAAAGGCTGCAACAGCGGGCTTTCTTAGGTTTTACTTACATTTGAGGCACCAAAGTCACATGAAATGGAGTTCCGTATCCTGATTTACAGCCGTAAGCTTCGTTCATATAACGGCTTATAATATAGAAAAATGCGTTAAAAACAAGCCGTAAGGGTTGTTTAGCATTTTACTTACTTCCATCTTCCAAAGTCAAAGTAATATCCTCAGGAATCAAAACTCCGAGGAAGTGTGTTTGTTGTGGGAAAGTTTTATTATTATTCTGTTTCATAATTCCTTCCAATGTACTTAAATCTAGAAATCATTTCTTCTGAAGAATGAGCATCCAAACCTTCAATTATTTTTACTTTATTTACCGCTGTTTTATTATAATCTTCAACTAAATCCCAAAACTCATTTTTCCAGAATGAAGGTCGGGTCTTTGTCACAAACTTTTCATATGAGGATAGATTTCGTTCTAGAATTGTATTTGTTTCTACTGCAGTCTTAATAATCTTTTCTGCAACTTCAGCCATTTCGGAAGTCCATTGCTTACATCGTCTGTATATTCTATCAGGATGTGCAACAACACTGAATAATTCTGTTTTCATTCCCTGAACAATTGCATTTCCACAACCAATGAATTCATGTGCCATATTAAATTCTTTTTCATCGTCAAAACTGTATTTAAGGGAAGAATGTTCGTAAAAATGCTGTCCGATTATTAGAAGATTCAAATCTGTTTTTTCTTTAAGTTCATTATAAAAATCCATCATCGATGGTAAAAACTCACATTCAAGTCCAATTTTCACTTCAATTTGATTTTCATATTTTTTCCGAAGCATTTTTAGAGAATCAATATATTCTGTTAACTGCGACAACTCCATTCTATTTCGAAAAGAATCACCTGGAAAAGGTGTATGATCTGTGAATGTGATTTTATCAGCACCCAGAGATAGAGCAGTCTGGATATACTGTTCATCTGTGTCATTTCCTGCATGTTTACATCGATAAGTATGAACGTGAAATATATGCACTTACAACTCCTTTACCAACCCAAAATGTTCAGCCAATTTTTCCAGAACTTCTTGTTTTGTATCTTCGGTAGTATTTTCTCTAATCAAAGTGAACAAACCGCTGTTTACAAACATATCATAATTTTCCTGACTGTTGA
>JAGHSB010000202.1 GCA_018066075.1 Candidatus Treponema scatequi | reverse complement strand
AAAAACATTCGGAAAGGGAACCGAAAAATCAATGGATCTTGAAGAATTTTTCTAACCTCTAATTGTTTATATAAAAAAGAAATAGCCCCCCATTTTTACGAAATTCCACTTGAATTTTCTCCTTTATTTATCATATTTCATGGTGTATAATTTAAGTAAGAGAGTTTTGCCATGTCAACCAATTCGTTAAATTATTTAAATTTCGCACTGGACATTTATTGCGTAGTAATCTGCGCAATCATGATGATTCCACTTTCAATCAACAGAAAGCATAATGTCGATACTGACAAACGATGGCTTTTTTGTATGATAATTACATGCATCATTCTCTCAGCTTCCGATGCAATCAACTGGATTTCAGAAGGTACAGATTCATTCTGGAAACTAATCGCACTTCCTGCAAGCAATTACATTTTTTATTTAAGCGGAATTTTCGCATTTTACTTTTACATTAAATATCTGATGGACTATTTCAAATATGAAAATATACATAAAAAAGCCTGCTGGATTTTATGCAGGTTTTGTACATGGCTTTTCATATTCTTCTTAGTTCTCACACTTGTATCTGATTATTTTCTGCCATCCCAATTGTTTGAAAACTCAGTTTTCTTTACGATTACAAAAGATAATGTCTATCATCGCGGCGACCTGTTTTTCATTTCAGTCGCAATCAAAGTCGTTCTCTACATTGAATCACTTATTTTAATCACGCTCATCGTAAGAAAATATGAAAAACATGTAATAGGCTTTTACTCATTTATTTTCATTCCGCTGATTGCAGAAATAATTCAGATTACACATTATGGAATCGGTCTCACATGTACTGGTTTGACACTTTCATTCTTCATCATTTTCTTAAGTTCAAACAGACAGCTTGTTGAAAATCTCGATGACTCAAACAAAGAACTGTCCCTGAGCAAAAAAGAGATCAAACAAAAAGAAAAAGAAATAATCAAGATTCAGGACCGAACAATCATCAGCCTTTCAAACCTTGTAGAAAACCGCGATGTTGATACAGGCGAACATGTAAAGCGCACAAGAGATTATGTGGAACTTCTTTCAAGGGCATGTCTTTTAGACGGCTTTTACAAAGAAACGATAAACGAAAAATTTATTGAGTATATGATAAAAGGAGCCCCGACTCACGACATCGGAAAAATCGTAATATCAGATTCCATCTTAAAAAAACCGGGCAAACTCACAGACCTCGAATACGACCTTATGAAAGTCCACACATCAGAAGGCGGCAGAATCGTAAACGAAATCTTAGGCGACGAATACGACAAAGATTATGTAAAAATTGCCGTAGAAATTGCAACTTATCATCACGAAAAATGGAACGGGCGAGGGTACCCGACAGGTTTGCAGGGAGATGAAATTCCACTGAGTGCAAGAATTATGGCAGTTGCTGATGTTTTTGATGCACTTGTGTCACCGCGCTGTTATAAAGAACCTATGCCATACGAAAAAGCCTTTGAAATCATCGAAGAAGGTGCCGGTAAAGATTTTGATCCGATTTTAGTTGCAGAATTTATGAAATATAAGGCTTCTGTAATCAAAATAAATGAAAGTTATAAAGCTGTAAATCCATAAACACTAAAAT
>JAGHSB010000040.1 GCA_018066075.1 Candidatus Treponema scatequi | reverse complement strand
AGCATATATCGTATAAAATCCATAGCGCACATCAAGTTTTTCTTCTGGCCTCTGAACAGTAAATGTTATCAATAAGAATGTTGCAGTCGTACAAAAACATTCCACTAAATACTGCGGATGCGTAAACTGAATTAACACAGCAATAATATTAAAAGGAAGCATCGTGCTTAATGAAATATATTTATCGCACGGAAAAACTTTTCTATAACGAAAAAGAATTACAATTCCACTTATAAAATAAAAAATTCCGATGAAATAAAAATAAATTGCATCATGACATCTTGTATATTCAAAAGCTTCATTTACAAAAAATACATTATGATAAAAGAGATTTGTTACAAGCATTGTAAGCAAAATTAAATATGGTACAAGAAAAACCACAACAATCCATTTTCTCTTCTTAAAATATGACCAGCCGCCAGAAATAACGAGAAGATAAAATTCATAAACCGGAAGCGTAAGGTTTCTGAAAATATAGTAACCATACAAAAAGAAATATCTTGCCGTAAGATTTTTATAGCTGAAAATAAAATTTAACTGATTTGAAAAACGGGCATTAACGATATCAAAAACTGTAGTAATGAAAATGCAGAGACCAAGAATGACAAAAGTAACATTTGAACTTCCAATAATTACTTTTCTTGATATCATTGAATAGAAAATAATGCCAAGAATAATTATAGAACAAATATCAAAATAAACTAATTGTGAAATAATTCCCGCTCCGATCATCGACTACCTTCTCAAACCCCTGCTATAAAATACCCCACCACTGTCTTATTTTGTTATTCTACAATTATAACATACTTTTTTTGTAAATGGAATTTTTTTCTGCCGGCATACTATAGGCGTTTAGATCTCAAAACTGCTGTTTTTTTCAATATCTTTGTCAATTTGAGCCCTGACTTCTTCAAGTCCTGAAAATTTCATTACAGGACGCACATAAGTAAAAGCCTCAAGAATTACAAGGAAATCATAAATATCCCCGTTAAAATCAAGAATAAAAGTTTCACAAGTCGGAACCTGATTACAATCATCAGAAGGCCTGATTCCGGCAGTCGGCATTCCGTATTTTCTGCCGACGACAACTGTATCTGTATTTAATTTTTCAATAAGATAATTTTTTACAAAATCTGAAAGCGGCATATTTTCATAAATTTCAGATTTCAAAGAAATAATGTTTCAAAAAATTATTTCCACGTTTACTTTAAAATCAAATCACAAAAGTTTTTAATTTCTTCTTCGTGACCAGAGAGATTTTCTTTAAACTCAATTCCACATAAACCAAGTTTACCGCACGACTCAATTTCGAGGTGACCGTGAAAATGTTCAATCGTGCTTATGATTCTCTCACATTCAGGCATCGAAGGGCCAGTGCGAAGTGCAATCGTATAACCTTTTTTGCCAGATGATAATTTTGCATGCGGTTCATGAGTATTGCACCACGGAGTGCATCGGTCAATGAAAACCTTAAACTGTCCCGGAACATCTGCCCAATACGACGGCGCAACAGAAACAATTTTGTCTGCCCATTCATATTCCGCCATCAAACGCTCTGCATCATCTTTCTGAAAACATTCCGCAGTCTTATGGCATGCACGGCATCCTTTGCAAAGTGCAATTTTATAATCATCAATGCAAACGCTTTTAACTTCGTTTCCAGCCTGAACATTCTGCGAAACCATTTCGCAGATTTTTGCAGTCGCCCCATCACGAACAGGGCTGCAGTTTATAACTAAGATTTTCATAAATACCTCGTTACAAATTGATTATACAGAATATCAGGTTTTACATCAAATATGACTTCTAAATTCGTAAAAAATGTTCTACAATAATTTTATGAAGAAAATTGCAAGTTTTACTGTTAATCATATTGATTTGTTAACTGGAATTTACGTATCACGTAAAGATTCTATCGGCGAAGAAGTTGCTACAACTTTTGACCTTCGCTTTACTCGTCCTAATGTTGAACCCGTAATGGTCACAGCCGGGATTCACGCGCTCGAACATCTCGGTGCAACATTTTTGAGAAACGATGCTGGATGGGCCGACAAGACTATTTACTTTGGACCAATGGGATGCCGCACAGGTTTTTATGTAATTTTCAAAGGCGACCTTGAATCAAAAGATATCGTTGATGTGATTACAAGAATGATTGATTTCGTAATCAATTTTGAAGGCGATATTCCAGGTGCAAGTCCACGCGACTGCGGAAACTATCTCGACTTGAATCTTGAAATGGCAAAATATTACGCAAGAAAATATAAGTCAGAAGTTCTCGACAACATTTCTGACGAAAGATTGAATTATCCTGCGTGACATATAATTCAGACTAAATCAAAAACTTTTTTACAATCTGTTCAATTTGTTTCGTGCTCAATGGTTTAGTCTGAGTTTCCGTTGATATCAAAAGATTTGCGCCCGGGAAAATTCCACATGACTGATAAAGCATTAACTTCTCAACCGCAGCTTTTGAATATTCCACATCACTCATCATCCCAAAATGTTCCCACAAAAACTCTTCTCTCGTACGAACATTAAGACAATAAAAATCCGGATGAACAATAACATTTTTCAATGCAACCGGAAACTCATATCGATATGGAACATTCAACCTCGTAAGAGTATCTGCAATTATAACTTCTGATTTTGATCTGACTCTTTCTCCCTTCGCAGTAAACAATTCTGGAACATCTTCAAAAAAAACTTTATGCTTATATTCAAGTACAAGCCACCGCGAAACATATTCGATGTCAGAAAGCGTAACTGTTTCAATTAATTCTTTTCTTGAAGGTGAAACAATATTATCATTCACATCACCTGCATTTTTAACACACTCAATCAAAGCATTTATCAACTTAAGTTCATCCTGCAAATAAGAAATTATTTTCAAATAGTAATTCTTTTGCGCAAGTTCTTTAATCAATGACTGTCTTTTTTTTGAAATATATTTTCCATTGATTTGATTTTTACCAGCATCACTCGTAATGCCCACGTCATTTCCTTTACCAGCGTCGCTCGCAATGCCCGCGTCATTTCCTTTACCAGCATCACTCGCAATGCCCGCGTCATTTCCCTTACCAGCGTCACTCGTAATGCCCGCGACTTTGCCCTTGCCGGCATCACTCGTAATACCCGCGGGCATCACTCGATAATACTGCAGCGTCCCTTTATTCGTTGAAATCCTCAGACGACCAGCCGGCGCCACTTTTAGAAACTTTTCAATACCCAAAATCGTAGACTCCAGCTGCTTTTTACGGACTAAAAGACCATCAACCAAGTTATTAGGTGGTAGTTTTTCACCGAATGTGCTCATTTCGTACCTGCCTTAAATTAAGATTACGGATTGTTATAGGAAAACTAATATTTTAGTCTGTAATTTGATATTGTCTCACGTGGAATTTCACATTACAGCCATCTCATTTACGGACTAAACTCTCGCTTCCAACCTAATACATACGTATTTTTCTGAATTTTTCACACAATTCCAGAAAAAACATCACAAATTTACAGACCAATCAACCAATTCCCCTAACTTAAGTGGTAAAAACCACCCATACCACTCACTCGCCCTCGCCGGCATCACTCGCAATACCACCCCGCCACTTTCCAACACGATGACACCATGCTACAATATCATTAAACACATGACGGACACTGCAAAACACAAACTCTATATCTTAACAATCGCACTCTCGCTTTTAACAGCAGCATTGTTTGTGGTTTGCAAATTCCACTATATTTACGCGCTCTATTTTCTCGCAATCACGCTTCTTACAACTCTCAGTCACTGCCTCTTTCGGGTGTGGTTTGCAAATCTTATCATTCAGCTTTTTATTAAAAAACTTGATCGCAACTCGTGGTGGTTTCGCGAACGTTGGTTTGAGAAAGGTCTTTATAAAATCCTGATGGTAAAAAAATGGAAGAGCAAACTTCCGACATGGTACGATGAGCATTTTCACGTTCGTACAGTGGAACGTGACCGGCTGCTTTCTTATATGTGCGAAGCTGAAGTATATCACGAGATATGTGTGGTGCTGAGTTTTATTCCGATTTTGTATTCGATTCCGTTTGGAAAATTTGAAATCTTTTTGTGGACTTCAATCGGCGCTGCAATCTTTGATTTGCTGTTTGTAATTATTCAAAGATATAACAGGCCGCGAGTGGAACGGTTAAGAAAATAATTCAATTCCACAATCGAAGTCTTTATTCAATGATTTATTAAAGTTTTTCTACTTTGTCGCGCATCGCTTCTGCAAAAGAAGTTTCAAAATTAACGATGCTTTTTATCATACTTCAAATTAAATATCAGTAGTTAAATAAAATACACTGTCGTTATTAATTACTTCGTATTCAATTCCATTTATAAAAACTTTATCATTCTCAATCTGAATATAATCT
>JAGHSB010000062.1 GCA_018066075.1 Candidatus Treponema scatequi | reverse complement strand
TATGAAAAGTGTAAAAAAAGCCAGTTCTCACGAACTCCTTGCAGGTTTAACCCTCGATGAAAAAATCAGATTATTAAGTGGCGTAGGCGGATGGTACACCTACGATGCAAACAAAAAACTGCCGCAGATCATGATGACTGACGGTCCTCACGGTCTCAGAAGACAGGCT
Source organism: Candidatus Treponema scatequi (assembly GCA_018066075.1). GTDB lineage: Bacteria > Spirochaetota > Spirochaetia > Treponematales > Treponemataceae > Treponema_D > Treponema_D scatequi. The sequence continues at coordinate 32,721 of JAGHSB010000062.1, read as the reverse complement.
GCAAACCAGGTCGACATCAACGACTCTGACAAGGCTACATGCTTTCCTACAGCGAGCTGTATTGCAAACTCGTGGGACCTCAATGTCGTAAAGACAATGGCCGGTGCAATTGCAGACCAGGCTATCGACAACGACGTTGCAATGGTTTTAGGTTGTGGAACTAATATCAAGCGATCTCCAATGTGCGGACGCAATTTCGAATATTTCTCAGAAGATCCACTTCTTGCAGGTTCCCTTGCAACTGCATACACAGACGGAATGCAGTCAAAAAACGTAGGAACATCGCTTAAACACTTTGCATGCAACAACCAGGAGACACGCCGCCAGAACTCAGACAGCATCGTAGACGAAAGAGCTCTCCGCGAAATCTATCTCCGCCCTTTTGAAATGGCAGTTCGAAATGCACAGCCTACAACTCTCATGGGCTCATACAATAAAATAAATGGAACTATCACATGCCAGAATTCCAAAATCATAAAAGACATCCTTAGAGATGAATGGGGATTCAAAGGTGCCGTCATTTCTGACTGGGGTGCCGCTTTAAATATTCCGGAATGCATCAAGGCCGGACTCGACCTCGCAATGCCAGACAGCTGCGGTTACCAGACAATGCTTCTTCGCAAAGCATACGAAGCCGGCACTCTCACAGAAGCTCAGATTGACCACGCATGCCACAAAGTAATCGAACTTGTTACAAAACTTTCAAAGACAAAAAAGAAACCGGGCGTTGATTATAAAAAAGCACATGACACTGCAAAGAAACTTGCAGAACAATGTGCAGTTCTTCTTAAAAACGACGGAATGCTTCCACTTTCAAAAAAAAGAAAAAACATTCTCGTGATGGGATCAATGGCTGACAACATGCGCATTCAGGGTGGCGGATCAAGCCACATCAATGCAAACATGGGACCAAATGTAATCGATGTTTTAAAAGCAAAAGGCTTCAACATCAAATATTCAAAAGCTTATCCTTCAGATGAAGAACTTGATTCAATTGCGCCAGAAGAAATTCAGAAGATGGCACAGCAGGCAGTTTCAGACGCAAAATATGCCGCTGATGAAAATATTCCGATTTTATTCTTCATGGGACTTACAAACAGAACAGAAGGTGAAGGATTTGACAGACATGATCTGGATCTTCCTTACGAACAGGTTTCTGTTTTGAAAAAAGTTTTAATCATGAACAAAGATGTTTCTGTCGTTCTCTTCGGTGGCTCTCCTTTTGCACTTCCATTTGCTGACGATGTAAATGCAATCTTACACATGTACCTTGCAGGCGAAGCATGCGGCGAAGCATGTGCTTCTCTTTTAACAGGCGAAGCAAACCCGTCCGGAAAGCTTTCTGAAACATATCCATTCTCAGAAAAAGATGTTCCGTCAAAATCAACATGGGGAAAAGAAAACGAATCCGCTGTTGAATATCGCGAAAGCATTTTTACAGGATACAGATATTACGAAACATTCAACATTCCTGTTCAGTATGAATTTGGATACGGACTTTCTTACACCAAGTTTACATATTCAAAACTTACACTTTCTGCTGCAACATTTGATGCAACAGATGCAGATGGTGCAATCGGAACAGTAGGTGACAAATGTGGATACGGTGATACACTTTCAAAGAGCAAGAAAAACCTTAAAGTAAAATTCACTGTTAAAAACTCAGGAAAAGTTGCAGGTTCTGAAATCGTTCAGGTTTATGTAAAAAATCCAGAAGCAAATTACATGAGACCTTCGAAAGAACTTCGCGGATTTGCGAAAGTTTATCTCGAACCAGGAAAATCAAAAGTAGTAACAATCGAACTCGATGCAAAAGCATTCTCAATGTACGACGTTAATTCACATGCATGGATTGCACCAGCTGGTACATACGAAATAGAAGTCGGAGCATCAGTAAAAGACATCAAGCTTAAAAAGAACATCAAAGTCAAAGGCGTAAAATACACAGAAGATACAAAATCAAAACTTCCATCATACTTTATGCCTGCCGGAAAAAATCCTGTTGCAAGACTTGATAAACTCTTTACTCACAGAGACTTCGTAACACTTTACGGTGGTGAGCTTCCAGAAGACAAACCTGCAGCAGTCGGAACATTTACGATTTACAATTCACTTAAAGAAGCAGCTCAACTTAATAAGACTTGTAAAAAGATTCTCGACAAAGTCATTGAAGGAGTTCTTGAAGACAACAGAAAACACGGAAGATCAGCCAATGATCCTGCTGCAAAAATCGTCATCTGCGGAATTTCTGAAAATCCAATTGAAGCAACGGTACTTCTTTCTGCAGGAAAGCTCAAAAAGAATCAGGCAGATGCAATCGTAAACGCAGTAAACAAAAAACCATTCAAGGCAATCAAATGTCTTTTAGCAAAGAATGAATATTAAAACACGCTAAATGTGACACCTTTTTTTTATAAACTCTCTCCTCGGATTCTAAATTATTTTTTCTTAAAATCCATTATGACATCGATGCTTGAAATACATGCACCGCGTACACCATTTTTTTCAAGTGCATCAACTCCGCGGATTGTAGTTCCGTTTGGAGAACAGACTGCATCTTTCAGAACGCCTGGATGGCTTCCTGTCTTCTGCTGAAGTCTTGCACTTCCGGCCATTGTCTGACTTACCAATCTGTATGCAGCGTCACGCGAAATTCCATATTTCACTGCAGCATCTGCATATGCTTCCATAATCACATCCATGAAAGCCGGACCGCATCCAGAAATTGCACCACCGATTCCCATCAGATGAGAATCAAGTTCTTCGACAATTCCAAGACTTGTAAAAAGATCTTTTACTTCTTCGTGCTCTTTTTCCTCGAGCGAGTTTTTCTTTTCAAAAAGCATGACGCCTTCACCAATCATCGCCGGAGTATTCGGCATGATGCACTGAACGCGAACACTCTTATCAAGAACTTTTTCAAAAGTTTCAAAAACCCATCCGGCTGCAATCGAGATCAAAGCCTTTCCTTTCAAAAGATCTTTTACTTCTGAAAGAACACTTTCAATCTGATATGGTTTGCAAGCCATAATCAATGTATCACACATTTGTACGACAGATTTTACATCCGGTACAGGATTAAATCCTATTTTGTCCGCATTTTTTTTGAGCTTGTCCTGGTTTGGAGCAAATGCGTAAATGTTTTCTTTTTTTATTTTAGTGGAATTTATAAAACCGAGAGCGATGGCCTGTGCCATGTTTCCCATTCCGATAAAACCGATTTTCTGCATATAAAGCCTCTGTTATTTTGGATAGAATTAGTATAGCATTATCTGTGCTGTTTTACAAATTCAACAAAGTCTTTTTCGTAGAGAGGCTTTGAATAGAAGTAACCCTGAACCTGATCGCAGTTTAATTCCTTGAGCATGTCACGCTGTTCTTCTGTTTCTACGCCTTCGAAGAGAGTTTTTTTGTTAAGCTGTTTTCCAAGTTCGATCAAAGTTGTAATCATCTTCTGATGACCTGTCTTTGTGTTTTCACGGCGCAAGAAGTTCTGGTCAAACTTAAGCACATCGATTGGAACTTCGTTTAACATATTGAGAGAAGACTGTCCGCTTCCGAAGTCGTCCATTGCAACGCTAAATCCGTACTGGTGAAGTTTTTCAGTTACACGAATGAGATTGTATGCGTCGCCTTCTGAAGCGCGTTCGAGAATTTCAATTTCAATCAAGTTTGGCGGCAAATCATATTTGTTGAATCGTCTTACAAATTCCCTTACAAACTTATCAGGGTTTGAATGGTTGCGTGACATGTTTACCGAAATCGGAACAACAGGATTTCCAAGATTGATCTGTTCACGAAGGAACTTGAAAACCATTTCGTAAACTTCAAAGTCGAGCTGAACGATAAATCCGTTTCTTTCAAATACAGGAACGAAATCTCCAGGACTGAGCTCACCGAGTTTTGGATTTGAGCTGTTCCATCTTACGAGGGCTTCTGCACCCTGAATCTTGTCATCTGTAAGAGAAATCTTTGGCTGGTACATTACATAGAACTCGCCGCGGTCCAGAGCCTTTTCCATATGACGTTCGATGCGCTGTTCCCTTTCGATTGTCTCTGCCATAAGGCTTGAGTAAATTGCATATACCTGAAGGATGTTTTCCTTGATTGTTCCCTTTGCGTAAGATGCTTCGCCGATCAAATCCTGAATTGTCTTATTGTCATTGTAGAAAGTTCTTTCAGGAAGCACAAAAGTAATTCCGTATTTTGGATGAGCGGGAAGTTCGAGAGGAGAAATTGCATCTTCAAATTCCTGAACGACATCATCAAGATCTTCGAGGAAAGTATTTACAGAATCGATTTTCGAAATCAGATAGAAGTGGTCTGCATATCCACGGCCACAGAGTGCACCCATCTTTTTACAGTAAGTTAAAATCGCTTTTGAATATTCCACCAAAACTTTGTTTGCTTCTTCGCTTCCGAAACTCTGGTTCAAGAACTTAAAGCCTCTGAAATCCATTTCCATGAGGACAAAGCGCGCACCTTTATTTCTGTCGAGCATATTCTGAGCTTCTTTTTCAAACTTCGGACGAGTCCAGAGATTTGTAAGCTGGTCGTAATATCCTTCGCGAAGAGTTGTCATATTAAGGAACAAAGTTGAAATGTAAGTCAAAAGACAGATGAGCATCACAGTGATGAACACAACCGAAATGATGAGTGTTCTAAACTGATTGAACGTTGCAAATACGCGGGCTGTATCAACTGTGATTCCGCATGTAAAAGGAGTTTTTTCTATTGCTTCGAGATAAACCTGAATGATGCGGTCTTCTGATGAAATAGTTTCAAATACACCGCGGCGTGCTTCAAAGAAATACTGCGAATTGAATGCTTTATATTTTTCACTCGACGGAACATAAGTCTGACCGAGATAACGCTGGTCATAATGACAGATAAATTTTCCGTCGTCACCGATTATAAAGAAGCGGCCGTCATTTTTAATGTCGAGCTTTTCTGTAAGCATCGCAAGAGTTGAAAGCTTAACAGAACAGAACATGACACCCTGTAAAGTTCCCCCTAAATCATAAACACCCTGCGAAACAACGATGACAGTTTCACCAGTAGCGCGGCAAATATAAGGCCCGTGAATCGTTTCAATTTTATTGCCCGAAACAATTTCAGTAAAATAAGGACGGTCACTTACATCTATTATAACGTTATTTGCAGCAATTGCGTCGCCAGTCAAAGTTGCATAGCCGATGTTGCAGAAAAAATCAGGCTTCTGATTTAAATGAGAATTAAACCATTCAACTCTCTGCGCATGAGTTTTTAACCCGGCAAACTGTCTGTTTTTTGAAAACTGCTTTAATTCTGAGCATGTCTCTTCGTAAAGATATTTTGAAACAAGACCATATTCATGAACGAGCATCTCAGATGAATGTCTGATTGACTGTTCCGTATACTTGCGCATCAGGTTAACACTATAGACTGCAACCGACGTGAGAAAGCCGATGATGATAATTCCACTTACAAAAAAGCAGAGATACTTGGCCATTCGGCGGGTGAGAGTTTTGTGATGTGGACCGTAGTTGTAAGGTTTCGGCATAAGTGAATTTTATGATAACACAGGAATTTGGAACGGGCAAATTTTATTTTTTTAGTGGAATATTATAGAAAGAAACTTTCTATTGAGAAGAACGAATGATTTTTCTAAGGTCACCTCTTTAAAATTCCGACAATTGAAAAGAAGTAGTATAATTATATCGTTAGGACCGGAGGAAAGCGTTTTGTTTTCTCTAATATATAGAAAGTTGATGGAATTTTTAAGAACAGTATTCTCAAAGAAATTACTCATTTCCGCACTGATTTTTGGTGCTTTGGCAGGAAATGTGTGGGGAGCTGACGGCAATTATTACTGGTTAGCAACAAACAGCAACTGTTCATGGTCCACTGCAGCATGGAAAACATCAGATACAAATGGTGGAACAAAACGAGATGCAGAAGCTGCTCCTGGAGTTACCGCAAATCCAAATGCATTTGTTTACGCAGATCACGAAATTACAGTTACAGTAGATCAGGACATCCAAATAGGTACATTACAGAGTGACAGCAATATCACTATTTCTGTTTCAGATGGAAAAACACTCACAATTGGCAACCTGCAAAACCAGACTGGTACAAACAAGACAATTACAATCAACATTGGTACAAACGGGGTTTTAAAACTCAACAACGCAATCAAGTCAACAGGCGGTACTTTAAAAATTACAGGAGACGGTAAACTTGATTTATCAGGATATACAGGTTCTCCTGACCAGTTTACTGCCGCCGCAGGACTTACAATTACAGGAACAAAATGGACCGGTGCCATAGATGATGATTGGTCAAAACCAGGAAACTGGCTTGGAATTACTGACATCTCACAGCTTGAAAATCTCGAAACAGTTACAATCCCGTCAGGATGTGCACATTATCCTTCTGCAACTGACATCACACTCAACGGCGAACTCGTAATCGAAGCAGGTGCAGCACTCAATTTATCCGGCACTTCTTCAATTAATAAAATCACCGCAGCCGCAACAAGTACAATTACTGCAAGTGGAACTATCACAGCTACATCCGTATCTATAGATGGAACTTCAATACTCAACGGAACAATTACAACAACTGGCACCGCAGGACAGTCTTACACCGGTGCCGTAACACTTACAGGGGACACAACATTTGATTCAGGCGTAACAGGTCCTGTAAAATTTTTAAGCTCTGTAACAGGTGCAAATAGAACACTAACTTTAAAAGGAGCCACAACATACTCTGGTAATATCACAGTTAACAAATGGAACAACGAGGGATACACAGTTTTATACGAAACTGGCAAAACACCGACGGTAACCGTTTCTTCAGAAGTAAACGGAAACAATACTTTCTACAACTTAACTGCAGGCTCTGGCTCTACTTCAATTACATTTGAAGCAGGCAAGACTCAGACTGTAAACGGAACTTTCACAGTATCAGGAAGTGCAGCTTCAAAAACAACAATTCAAAGTTCTACTGCAGATACAAAATGGAATCTCAAAGTTGCCGCGGACAAAGCAGAAATTACAAATGCTATAATAAAGGACACTCAGATTACAGATTCTGTCGTTATTTATCTCGGCTCTGACAAAGGATGTATTTACGGCGGCAACAGCACAACTTCAAATGATGGCCTTATGATTTCATCTGACTATCAATGGAAAACAACTGCTGTAGACAATACCGTAGTTAATCCTGCTAACTGGAGTGTTTATGACGGAAGCACTTACATCGATGCAGTTGTTCCTCCATACACATCAGATGACAAAATTACAATTCAATCCTCAAATAAAAACCCTGATTTTGGTGAAGCACAGGATTTTACATGTAAATCTCTGACATTAAAAAATACAGGTGCAAATTTTAAAATATCAAGTGCTAAAAACATCATCGTCACAGAAGGCAGCATTACAAACTACGGTAAAATCATCTACTCAAGCACAGGCCGAATTACAAACAGTTCTGGAGACATCATCATGGATGGCGCCCACGGAACTGTTGAATACACAACTGGAGCAGGACAGATTTCAAACTGTAATGGAACAGGCGAAAACGACTACTACAACCTTATAGTTTCTGCAACTTTACCTTTCGAAGGCGGACATCAGATTACAATCGGCCATGATTTTACTCTTGAAAATGACTGCGACATCGGAGCCGGTGGCCAGTCACTCCATATTGCCGGCGCTTCTTCAATCGGCGGAAACATTACGACAGGTCATAGTCAGACTTACGGCGGAGCTGTAACATTTACAACTGCCTCTTCAGAACTTCTTGCAACTAACTCAGGTACAGATACAAGCGGAAACCCTTACCGCACATATTTTGGATCAACAATTACCGGTAAGACAGGTGGAACTGCCCTCACATTCAACGATGCAGCTTTCTCAAGTTCCACAACAATGACAAACATCTCGACACTCACAGTAAACGAAACAACAGCAAACTCCGGAACAATCACAACAACCGGCGCTCAGACATACACAGGAGCAGTTACAAACACAGGAACAATCAACGTTCCAAATACTGGAAACGGAACTACTGCAATCTCATTCAATTCAGATTACAACGGAACAGACGGCTCTCTCATTGGAAATTTGACTTCAAATCCTGCAATAAAATTTAACGGCGGAGACGTCACATTCGGAACATTTACACATAACGGAGACAAACTTCTTTTCTCTACAGGCACGACAAATATTAATTCAAATGTAACTGCACAGAATTTTGAAATTTCAACTGGCGCCACAGTTACAGGCAAAAGTGCAACTATTACAGTACAAAATAACTGGACTGGAACAGGAACATTTACTCCAAACACTTCAACAGTCATAGTTGGCGGAAACATTACCGGAAACAACAATTTTACCAATTTGACAATAAATGGAACTGGTACATCTTCAATTTTAGGTCAACACACAATAGACACCTTCGAATGTACAGCAGCCGGTAAAACATTATCTTTTGAAGCAGGCAAAAAACAGACAATTTCAACAAAGCTTCAAATCCAAGGTACAGCTGCAAACCCTATAACGCTCCAGAGTTCAACTGACGGTACACCATGGCAGATTGACTGCTCAAGTGTCGCTGCAGCAAACAAAACAGTCAGCTACGCCACAGTCAAAGACTCAACTGCAGACATCTCAAAAATCACAGCAGCAAATTCCATTTCACTCGGAAACAATACAAACTGGATCATCGCAGGAACATACAGATGGACAGGTCACTCTTCTGATGCATGGGCACTCGCCGAAAACTGGTCCGTTCTTCAATTCAACGGATCATATGCACAGGCTGCTACATACCCTGGACAATTTGGTACAGCTGATACAGCATACATTTCATCAGCATACCTCGAAACTGGAAAAGATTACCCTTCTCACTCAACAACTGCAGACATCATAATTGACAACCTGATCATAGGCGATGCAACACATACTGGCAAATTAACATTAAGTTCTTCAGGTTCAATCAGACTTGTTACTGCATCAACTTTCAAAAACTACGGAACAATCATCTACTCAAGCTCAGGCCGCATCAAAAACAATGCAGCAACTCCTGCAGTAATCTCAGATGCAGCAAATGGTACAGTGGAATTTTCTGGCAGCTCTGCAACAGTCGACAATATCGGAACAGGTGATGACTACAACAACCTCGTAATCAGCGGTTCAGTAACTCTTGGCGATGCAATCAAAGTTCATGGAACTTTCAAAAACACTGCTGTAATCACAGCCGGAACATCTCTCGAAGTAACTGGCACTTCTTCAATCGGTGCAAACATTACGACAACCGGAAACCAGACATTTACAGGTGCTGCTTCACTTACAGCTGCAACAGTTTCACTCAATGCCGGAACAGGAACTACAAAATTCAATTCCACTTTAACAGGACCGGCAACAGCAACTGCCCTCACAATACAGAACGTAAACTTTGCAGGCGCCGTTACAAATATCTCGACACTCACAGTAAACGGAACAACAGACAACGCCGGAACAATCACAACAACCGGCGCTCAGACATACACAGGAGCTGTTACAAACACAGGAACAATCAACGTTCCAAACATCACAGGCAACGGAGTAATATTTAACGGTGGTTTTTCTGGTGGAACTTTAGCAGAAAGCACATCAGCTGATACAAACATTGTCTTTGCAGGCGGAGCCGTTACAATCGGAACATTCAATAATACAAACAACACTGTTGTATTCGGCGACAACGCAAACATTACATTAAATGCAGACGGAAAGACTTTCAAAAACATCAAAGTTGATACAAATACACACTCTCTCACACTTACAAACGGAAACACAATTAATGTTTCAGGAAACTGGGTTCACACATCAGGAACAGTAACTGCGACAGGAACAACATTAAAAGTCGACGGAAATGTAAGCGGAACAAACGCATTCAACAACCTCGAACTCAAAGGAAACCTCGCAGGCAACCACACTATTACTAAACTCACAATCACTGGAGCTGCAGCTTCCAATTCAAACATCACAGGTTCAAACACAATCGGAACATTTGTTTGCAGCACAGGCAAGAAAACAATTACATTCACTGCCGGAACAACTCAGAGAGTAAACACTGCACTCACTCTCTCGGCAAGTGCAGGAAACGAAATCAATCTTCAGAGTTCAACTGCAGGAACAAAATGGAAAATTGATGCATCAGCTGCCACTAAAAATGTCAGCAATGTAAAAGTTAAAGATTCAGAATCACTTACTGACATAATCGAAGCAAGTTCATCTCTTTCACTCGGTAATAACGTAAACTGGATAATCGCACAGAACTTCGTATGGACAGGTGCATCTTCTACTGCATGGACAACAGCAGGCAACTGGAAAACAACTTTCAACGGAGCCGACGCTGCAAATCCTGCAACAGAATACCCGGGACAGCTAAGTACTGAAGATACAGTTACAATCGGAGCTACTGCAACAAACCAGCCGACTTTCTCGACAGCTGAAATTACAATTAAATCTCTCAGCATCAATGATGCAGCACGCATATTCACTTTCTCAAGCGCATCAGACATTAAAGTCAAAGACGGTACAATCACAAACAAAGGAAAAATCGTCTACTCAAACACAGGACGCATCAAAAACAATGAAGCAACTCCTGCAGTAATTATGGATGCAACTCAAGGTACAGTGGAATTTGCAGGCACCGGTCTCACAATCGATGACATAAACGCTACTGGAAACGATTACCACAACTTAGTCGTATCAGGCACAGCAACTCTCAACGGCGACATCAAAGCAGGCGGCACACTTACAACAACTGCTGCAATCACAGCCGGAACATCCCTCGAAGTAACAGGCACTTCTTCAATCGGTGCAAACATTACGACAACAAACAAACAGACTTACACAGGAAACTCAACATTAACTGCAAACGTAACGCTCAAATCAACATCTGCTGCAGACGCAAATAAAGTAATACAATTTACAAACAACCTTAACAGCGATGCAACTCCAAGAGATTTATCAGTTACTGGCAAATTAATTACAAAAATTGTCGGTAACAACAAACATCTCAACAAACTTGAAGTCACTGGTAACTTTGAATCTTTAACAGGACAGACAGGTTCTGTTTACTGCGACGATGACTTTACAATTTCAGGAACAGCCGTTTTCAGAGGCAATGTAAATGCAAAAAATGTTTCTGTAGCAGATGCAACTACATTCGGTTATGCAACAGCAAAAATTACAACAACAGAAAACCAGACATACACCGGACCTGCAGTACAGAATACGAACGAAACAAACAGCACATTAAAACTCATTTCAACTTCAGCAACCGGAACCGTAACATTTGGAAGCACCCTCGACCGATATGACACCGCAACTCCAAATCTCGAAATCGGAGATGCAACAAATGCAACAAAAGCAATCTTCAACAACAATGTTGCAAACTTTACATCACTCAAAGTTTATGGACCAACTGTATTACAGGGAACAATCACTTCAATTCAGACAACAAGTGCTCAAACATACACAGGCGAAGTTACAGCAGAAAATGACATTGTACTCACAGCAGGTGCAGCTTCTGCAATTACTTTAAGTTCATCTTACACTGCCGTTACAGGAAAAGATCTCACAATTAATTCGGGTCTTACAACACAGACTGGACCACTTACTGTTACTGACCTCACCCTAAACAACGCAAGCACTTACACAAACACAACAGCTGCCGCAGTAATCTCTGTAAATGACATTACAATTAATTCAACATCACAAGTAACTTTCGGTACAAATAAAATTACAGCAAATAAAATCACAGTAGCTGCAACAGGCGCAAAATTTACTCAGACAGGTGCAAACCCTGAAGCTAACACTCAGACAGTTGCATATCTCGACAACAGCGGTTCAATGGTCTGGGACTCTTCTGCAGCTGGCGGCTCTCTTACAATTACCGGCACAGGAACTGATGTAATCAAATCTTCTGATATCAATCATCTCATCGTATTCAATCAAAAAAATGTCACTATCGGAACAGCATACATTTCCGGAATCTTCTACGACCTCACAATTCCTGCAGGAATAACATTTACAAACAATCTTGCAATCGTAGTAAGACGAAACCTCACAATCAACGGTACATACGCCGATAACAGTAAAACTTTATATCTCGGACAATTTACATCAGGTGGAACTTCTTATACCAGCATCGCTGGTACTATCGGCGGTTCCACAACAGCAAATCCAGTCAATCTCGGCGCAGTAACAATCAACCAGCAGACAACTGCAAAAACATTTAATCTTCCTCTTTCAATTACAACGCTTACTTGTCAGGATGCAACCGCAACAGCAGGAGACCTTAACTTTACAAAGAACATTACTGTAGCAAACGCTGCAACAGGTACAGCAGCATTAACAACAAAGAGCAATTACATTTTTGGTTCTGCAGGTTCACCAGTAACTGTTAATTTCCAGAAAGGAGTCGCTTTCAATCAGCCGAGAGGAGTTTCATTAAACGGTACTTTTAAAGCAAGTACTTCAGGTGGAATTGACATCAACGGAACTCTTACATTAACAGGCAACTCAACTATTGAAACTACATCCACAGGTGCAGCAGGAAAAATAAAACTTGTCACAGTTACAGGCACAACTTCAGAGCTCAGCATCACTCCAACTGCAGGAAACATTGAAATATCCAGCACTGTATCAGTTGCAAAAATGACTGTTTCTAATTCGTCTTCATTTATTGCAGGTGGCAACATTACAGCAACAAACGGCTTTACTCTTACAGGAAACGGAAGCGGCACAATTAAAAATAAGATTAGCACAGCAAACAGCGACATCCTTTTCAACAGCGCAGCTGCATCAGCAGGTGTAATAACATTAAACGGAAACACAACATTCGAAACTGGAACAGGATCTGGAAACGTAATCCTTAACCAACCGTTCAGTTCAAATGGCGCACACACTTTTGAAATTTCAACAGGTACAGGCGACATTCTTATTGAATCAAGCATTGGTACCGCAACACAAGCATTAGGTGCAATCACATTAAAAGGAAACACATTCATCAGCAATACTTCAGTCATCAACTCTGGTACTGCAAACATCACCGTCGGAACAGACGCAGCTCCTAAAGACCTCTACATCTCAGCCCGAAACGGAACAACTGCACAAGATGTAACTTTCAAAGCAGGCACACTCGATGTCAAAGGTAACATCGCACTCTTCAACGGCAACGTTACACTCAACGCAAACATGACAGCCGGCAAAGACATCATTCTTTTGAAAGGCAATGTTAACTCAATGTACAAAGATTCTCAATCTAACATTTCAAACCTTTTCGATTACCATAATTCTCTTCGTACTGCAGATAACAAGCTCTGTCCGCCATCTCTGGTTTATACTGCACCAGGATCGGCAACTCCAACTGCTTCAAAATATCCTGAAAGATTCCCTGACTCTGCAACTCACACAATTACACACACAGGAGACAATACATACATTTCTTCTCTGACAGGTTTTGCGGGTAAAACAATTACTGCCAAACAGAACTTCTATGACAATGGTGTCAATCTCACTTCAACTGCAGCATGGGATCTAAAAATAAAAGCAAACGATAATGCCCGTGACTCTTTCGCAGAAGCATACAATGCAAGTATCAGTTACTGCAAAGTAAGCTGTACAACTACCAATGGTTTTGCCTGGCTTTCTGCAGGAGAAAATTGTACAAACTCTGGAAACAACAATACTGAACCAGATGACGAAATCAGATACAACTTAAATCCGACAGTAATAACAGGTGTCTACACAAGAACACTAACAGGTGTGTCATTCCAACACCCGAAAATTCTTACAAACAACTCAAGCTACTCGGCATCAGAAGGTCGTACAACAGGACCAGAAATTCCAAACTTCTCAGGAACATATTCAGTTCGTGATAATGTAATCCGAATTGAATTCGTAAGAAATGACGACATAAACAAACATACATTAATCGAAAATTCCAATAATGAAATTACTCGAGCAATGACAAACTTCCCTTCAGGCAGAACAATCAAAGTAAACGGCTCAAATAAAACTTTCGAAACTGGCAAAGCATACATCGATGCAGAATGTACAGAATCAACAGACGGAAAGGGAGACCTTGCCGTATTCTACATCAAAGCTACCGACATCACATGGAACCTTTCTGCAACTGGTATCAATGCCGGTGCAGATTCAGACTCTCATGGCGACCATCAGTCAAACACAACTGACCTCACCATCGAGCGTGCATTTGCAGAAGCATTCTACACATTAACTGACCATCATAAAAACAGAATCAGTAACTACAAGGCTGCACCGACATCAACACCTAGTGATGCAGAAGGATTTAGATTTACTGCTACTGCAACACGATGTGCTACAAACGATATGTACATATCATTTGCAATTGCAGACTTTACTTCAAATGCAATTTATCTCTTCTTTGACCAGCCAGTTGCATTCGATAATAATATATGGAATGATGACGGACAGGCAAACAGAACAAAAACTGCAATCAAAATTATTTCTGCCATCGGAAGCACAACCGCTGTTCGTACAGTCGATTCTGTAGAACAAATACCAAATACTCAATACGGGCTCAAGTTAACACTTAACCAGCCGCTGACATATGAAATGATTACACACGGAATATTAATCCAATACGGTGGATCATTCCTTCTTGAAAACAAAATTCACAGTACTCATCAAGTTGCAAAAGTAGTACGAGATGGCGAAACACACTGTATTTCAGATGTAATAACAAACTGCGTCGAAGTTCAATATGCATACGATAACCGTAACGACACTTACATCGACAGCACAGGCGGACTTGCACCAGAAGACTCAATCGTAATGAGAAACTTCACTGGCGAAGGAAGAAACAACAAAGTATTCTCAGACAAAGACATTACTCTTGTTACAAAAAATGTTGCACCTAAGGACGGCGGTAACAATGATGCGCCATTCACATATAAACTCGTTGCAGACATCACTCCGACACCTTACTCAGACGGAACTCTCTTCAACGAATACTCAGGCAGAAAAACTCGTTTCTGGTTCCCTTCATACAGCCAGGGAGGTACAAACTATACTGCTCCGATTTCAGGCTTTGCACAGACTAGAAACCTTTCTACAAACATTACAACTTCAGACAGTGAATACATAGACATTACTCCGGTTGCAGGAAGTACAACAATTACATACTTGTTCCACAACTTCCACGAAAATACTCCTTGCCTCAACTGGCCTTCAGGAAGCAATGTAAACTTCTTCTTTGAAGCAACAAGAAACGGTACATCATACACAATTAACCACAAGTACCAGGCAGGAAGCGGAGAAATTACACCACTCTATTGTCTGCGCCTCAAAGACCCTCTCGATCCGACATCAATCGACCTCTGGTCATTCATCATGTCAGAACCAAAACGTCAGAGAGGCGGAGCTACAATTTACTCAAATGTAATCAATGCAGCAAACAAGGACTTCTGTACACTCGAAGTAGACATGCCTAAAGACGGAAACCTTCGCGTCATCATCATGACTGCAGACGGCAACATCGTAAAATACCTCGAAAACGGTCGTCAGACACGCGGTCTGCACTATTATTACTGGAATGGAACTAATAATGCCGGCGACACAGTTGCGCGAGGCATCTATTTCATCCGCGTAGTAGGTCCAGACATCGAAGAAACCCGAAAAGTAATGGTAGTAAAATAAAAAGTCATCCCGAACTCGTTTCGGGATCCCTTAAACCCGTAATGACATCCCGGACTCGTTTCGGGATCTCTTACCGGGCTTTTAGACTTTACAATACCCCCTTTCTGCCATAAAATAGTAATGATATGTCATTTTTTCAGGCTATAACAGATTTTTTTGACAGCATCTTTCGAAGTTCTTCTCCTGAAGTCCAGAAAAGACAGAAGCTTAAGAAAATCGATGCAGATTTACGTGCTCTCCCAAATGGAATTTACCGAAACGGTTTAATCCAGCCTAATTTTGCAGAAATTTTACGCGTTCTCTACATCAATACACGCCCGATTTATAAAATTCTCGAAAACACAATAGCCGGACCTGACATCAAGCGAAATACAAGATTTGAATACCAGCTTCTCGTTTCAGGATACTCAGAAGAAAACCAGCAGAAACTTAAATTTCTCGAATACGAACAGAGAAAAAACGAAGTTTCAATTGCAGAGCTCCAGGGAACGTCAGCCCAGCGCATCTTCGACGACCAGCACAGACGACTTGAAAAAATCATTCACGAGCTCAATTCAAAAGAATTCATCAAGATGGATGAAATCTTTGTAAAACTCAAACAGCTTACAGAGCTCTGTAAATTTAACTTTGTAACTCCATTAAAGACATTCGATGCACGATTCAATCCGGAACAGCCAAACCTCACTCCGTCATTTTCAGCAGTTCCACCTGTATCACTCGAAAACGTTTTCCTCGACCTTTACTACATCATCGCAGAATTTCAGATGACAATGCCTGTTGCATATGCAGTAATTGCACTTGCTCAGATTGTAGATGTCGACTCGATGACAACAAACAACCAGAAAAGCATCGTAGAAAACCTCAAGAAGATTGAATACGCATGCCATAAAATCCTTAACAAAGACATTTTAAAAAGCCTCATTCAGATTGCAAAACAGAATCCTGACTTTGAACCTACATGTGCTTCTTATTCTGCAGATGCAAGACAGAAATTCTCGACATACATCCAGGACCAGTACAACGCAGACGAACAGCGAATCAAACGTGAAATCAAAGACGAAAGAATCAAGAGTGATATCGAAAGCCTTTTCCCAAATACACAGCTTCTTCCGCTCAACGGTTACAACGAAGAAATGAACGACCTTCTCCTTCAGAACTCTTCTGTCAGCTTCTCATGGATTACACCTCTCAAGATTCTCAAGACTTTTGCCACTCATTACTATCCTGACTCAATCAAAGCCCTCTTAAACGACATCGTAATCGAAGGTTTTTTCAATAATCCTAATTTCAAGACTCAGTTTTCACAGACTGTATTCGGTGCTAACGAAGTACTTGAAAAGATTGATGCTTTTGAGGCATCATTTGCAAATAATCAGTCAAACAGCTCGGCCGTTCTCAAGGGCTATATTCGTGATAGCCACAAGGATTCAGATTTCTCTAAGAAATTAATAAATCAGGTCGATAATATAAATGCGGAAGCAAAGCGAATAATTCAGGACCAGGTTTCCGCCCTTTTTTCACTTTTTGTGGAACTCGGAGATTTACTACAAGACGCAAAGAAACCGTCATGCGAAATTGTTTCTAACCTTAAAGTACTGATGATGTCTTCACGAAACCGCGACAACACAGACTTTTTGGAAAACAATTATCCAAACTGGCAGATTTTCTTTGACATTATGAGGAACTACGCCATCATTTCTGGCGTAGACAAGAAGAACTAACATGGCAGAAGACATCAACATTTCAGAAGACGTAGATTTAAGCTCACTCGCAATTCCTGACAACACATTCGTTCAGGAAGCAGTAGATCAGTACGAAAAAAGAATTTACGACCTGCAGCAGCTTCTCGAAATCTCCCGCTCACTTTGTTCTACACTCGAATACAGCACACTTATCGAATCAATTCTCTACACAAGTATGTGTCAGATGCACGTAACAGGTGCCGGAATCTTCGTACTTGATGAAATGGATTCAAACTCTTACAACCTTTCATCAAACCACACTGGAATCGACCTTGATCCTTCAATTACATATTCAATTCCGACAACATCGCCAATCATCAGGGCGATTTTCAGAAACAATCAGACTTTCACAGTTCAGCAAATAAAAGAGCTTCTTCCAAAAGGAACTGACATAAAAGAAATCGAATCACTTCACCCAACTCTCATCGTTCCACTGTTCCACAAAAACAGAATGAACGGATTTTTGGTTCTCGGTGAAAGACTCGATATCGGTGAAGGCGTAGAATATACTTCTTACGACAAAGACCAGATTCTTTCAATTGCGTCACTTGCTGCCGTTGCCATCAACAATGCAGCATTGCTTGAAAAATCAAGTACAGACATGATGACACATTTGAAACTCAAATATTATTTCTTCAACATGCTTACTGACAAACTCGATCTTGCCATTTCTCAGAAACAGCCGATTGCAGTTTTGATGTTCGACATCGACTTCTTCAAGAAATTCAACGATACATGGGGACATGCATGCGGTGACTATGTATTAAAATCAGTTGCAAAGATCTTAAAGCAGAACACTCGCGCTCAGGATACAGCAAGCCGTTACGGTGGTGAAGAATTTACAATCATGCTTCCAAACACAACAAAAGAAGACGCAATGTCTGTTGCAGAAAGAATCAGAAAGCAGATTGAAGACAACGACTTTGTTTACGAAGACCAGCACATGAAAGTTACAATTTCAATCGGATGTGCGGTTTACGATTCAACATACAACCATGTAGACAGTCCAAAGATTCTCGTAGAACAGGCAGATAAAGCTCTCTATGTTTCAAAACGTTCAGGAAGAAACAGAGTAACATTTGCAGACGACGAAGTTATCAACAGCACAGAAGTTCCACAATGATAAATCTTTTGAGAAAAAAATTCCGCTACAATTACATTAACGCAACAATTATTATTGCGGTAATCAATGTTGCTGTTTTTGTTCTCACAAAATTTTTCCCGACGCTTAAATTTTATCTCTCGTTAAATCCGCGCGCAGTAATTGACTATCATATGTACTGGCAGCTTTTAACATGTACTTTTGTTCACGCAAATTTTCTTCATCTTTTTCTAAACATGTTCGGTCTTATTTCTTTTGGAATGTATGTAGAAAAATCCCTCGGTTCAAAAGAATATATACTCTTTATTTTTATATGTGCAATCTTTTCAAATGCACTTTCACTCGCATTCTTTGTAATCGGCGGCTGGTGGAACACACTTCTCATGGGAGCAAGCGGAATAGTTTTTTCAATTCTTTTCGCTTTTGCTGTAATTTTTCCGACAGTTCGTGTTTCAATATATGGAATAATTCCAGTGCCAGCCCCTGTATGCGTTATTTTGTTTGCTTTAATTGAATTGGGCTGTCAGTTCTTTGGAATTTCTGGCGGCATTGCTCATATGACTCATCTGTTTGGTTTTCTCGGAGCATGGCTGTACTTTCCAATCCGTCTGGGAGTGAGCCCGATAAGAATATGGATAGAAGCTTCAAAACACTAATTGTCGCAGTTTTAATTTCGTTCTCTTCTCTTTTTGCCCAGTCAGAAAGCCCTGGAAAAATCAGACTTTACCTCTGGGCCGCCCAGGATGCATACCCGGAATTTACAGAAGACAAACCTCACGATCTCGCAAGACAGCATCTCACAAACCTTTCAGAATATCTCATCGAAGGCATGACTTACGGATTCAGCTTTGATTACACTCCAAGCGACAAACTCCGCAAAGTTGACGAATATTTCGAGTTAGTTCCACTTAACGACTTTTCAGAAGACAAAGACAACATCGAATGGGACAAAACATACTGGCGCGAGGATAAAATCTTTCTCTGGGTCAATTTTACCCGCACCGAACAGATGATGCGCTACTATAAACAGTTTTCCCAGATCAAAAACCCGCATGCAGTCGGCAAAGGAAAGGGAAAACTCAGCAAAGGCTTCGAAGGTCTCCAGGAAGCAATCGAAAACGCAGCCAAAGACGGAATCCGTGAATATTATAGAAAGATTATCAAAAATAAACCAAAGCAAATTACCGGAAAACTTTTAATCAGAAGCGTTCCGGCTATATTGATAGACAAAGGTTATTATGTCGTTCAACTTGATTTTTTCCTAGAAACAAGTAAAATAAAGGAATATAGTCAATTTTAGCGTCATAAATATTCGCTGCTAAAACTCTGGAGGAGAAATATGAAGAAGATTATTGCAATTTTGGCTTGTTTGGCTGCTGTATCATGCTTTTATGCACAGGATAAAGAAGTAGAAGACATTGTCAATCCAAAAAACAAAATGGATAGAACAATTCAGACTATCGTACCTGAAGACCAGCACCTTCCTGTAAACCCTGAAACTGGAAAAACAAAACCAGCTTCTGTTAGAATTGAATATTCTGAAAACTATGATGAAGCTCATATTTACTACACATGTATGGACGTAGCTTTCGACAAAAGTGATGCTATGATTACAATTCATGATGTACTTGAAGACTTTAAGAAAGAACACGGTTATTTCAAATACAGCTACATCAAACGCGACAAAACAAGACATTACAAAGACGATCGCGGTGTAAAAATGGGCGAAATGCTCTGCATCGTAAAATTCTCTCGTTAATATTTTTTTGGAGGGGTGGAACTTCATAATTCGGTTTCTCGGATTGTGAAATTCCACCAATATATTTTAAAATGGATATCTCAGGAACAATTAAAAACTTACACCCACTTGAAATCAAAGTACTTCTCAAGTACACACAGAAAGACGAACTTACATCAAGCCGTTTACAGAAAGAATTAGATTACAAAGAAGGACACGCAAACCAGGCATTCAGCTGGCTCGGCGGAAAAGGTCTCGTACAGGAAGTTAGCCGTACACCACACACATTCTTTGAAATCACTGATTTAGGTAAAGAACTTTCAGAAAAAGGTCTTATAGAAGAACGCGCTGTAAACTTCTTGAAAGACAACGGAGCAAAGACACTTCCTGAGATCGCAGCAGGAATCGGTGTTGAACAGAAAGACATCGGTAGTGCATTCGGTCAGCTTTCAAAAGAAGGCGTTCTCAAAATGAACGAAGAAAAGAAAGCAGAATATACAGGCAAAGAACTTCCTGCACGCATCACAATGACAGCTGCTCTTCTTAAGAAAGCAGTTGCAGACACAACACTCAATCAGGACGACCTTTCAAAAGAAGAAATCGACGTTCTCTCAGGACTTGCAAAAAAACGTGGAGCAGCAGACGCTCCATTTAAAACATACACACGCGAAACTGTAGTTTACAAACTCTGCGGCGAAAGCGACGCTGTAGCAGCCGAACTCAAAAAAGTCGGAGTTACAGGAAACGAAATCGGCGAAATCACAACAAAGATGCTCGAATCAGGCGAATGGAAGAAAGGCACATTCCGTGGATACAACATTTCTATTCCACCTGCAAGAAACATCCCTGGCCGTATCAATCCATACGTTTCATTCCTCGAATCAGTAAAAGACAAACTCTGTTCACTCGGCTTTCAGGAATTTGACGGACCACTCGTAGAAACAGAATTCTGGAACGGTGACGCACTCTTTATGCCACAGTTCCACGCAGCTCGCGATATTCACGATGTATACAGAATTAAAAATCCTACACACGCAAAATCAATCGAAGAACCATATCTCTCAAATGTAGCAGCTGTTCACGAAAACGGCGGAAACTCAGGAAGCCGCGGATGGAACTACTCATTTGACAGAGACTTTACAAAACGCCTTCTCTTAAGAAGCCAGGGTACAGTTCTTTCTGCACACCAGCTTCACAAAGCAGAAATCCCGGGCAAATACTTCGGTATCGCACGCTGCTTCCGCTACGACAAAGTTGACGCAACTCACTTGTCAGACTTCTATCAGACAGAAGGTATCGTTCTTGGAAAAGATGTAAACCTTAAGACACTCTTAGGCTTCCTCGAAATGTTCGCTAAAGAAATCGCAGGTGCAGAAGAAGTAAAATATGTTCCAGGTTACTTCCCGTTCACAGAACCTTCAATCGAAGTTCACATCAAACACCCGAAACTCGGCTGGTTCGAACTCGGTGGTTCCGGAATCTTCCGCCCAGAAGTAACAAAAGCAATGGGCATCGATGTTCCTGTTCTCGCATGGGGAATCGGTATCGCCGCATGGCTTTGATGGCACTCGGATTGAATGACCTGAGGGAACTCTTTTGTGAAGATATCGAAAAAGTAAGACTAAGAAAAGCTAAGTTCTAGACTTATATAAAAGGTCACCTGACGGTGACCTTTTTTTTGTCCTTTCAATTAATAAAAAAATCTGTGCCAATCCGTGCAATCTGTCGCGTTCTTTTACTTCTCGCAATTAATCCAAGTCAATTCATGCTTATTATAATTCAAATGAACAACACGACTGTTCGGGATATCTGCAAACTGCTGTACGATACTCCAGTCGATTTCGCCCTGCATCTTGATTGTACAGATCATGTTCTTTGTTAAGCCACTGTCGAGCCAAACTTTAACCCATTCGAGAAGGCGCTCTGGATAGCAGATTACATCACTGAAAACCCAGTCGCACTTTCCGATGTCTTCTGGTTTTAATGTGAACGCATCGTGAGCCTGAAAAGTCACAAGCGGATTTGTCATAAGAGAAGGCGCAAGTTCTGCACGGTCTACGGCATAAACTTTTGAACAAAGGTTTACTAAAACCCAAGTCCAGCCACCGGGACACGCACCTGCTTCAAAACAACGCGACTCGGGCCCCGGAAGTTCCACATCAAAAAAGAGGTTTGCCATCGTGAGGCTTTCCTGAATCTTGAGGTATGCACGGCTCGGTGGATTTTCGTGGTCTTCGATAAACTCTATTCGCCCCGCAGGAACGAACGACGACGTAAACTGAGATGCAAGTATTATTTTATCTTCGATGAGAGTGTAAACTCCGATCGGACTTTTAGGAATCGAAAAAGGGAATTTCTTAGCCTTAAGATTTATGTAAGGCAATTTTTCCTGAATTAAAGTTGCACGACGAAAGCTCTGGTACTGATACGGAGCCCAGTTTCTCTGAAGTTCTTTTAAAGTGCGTGAAGCATCACCTATTGATTCAAAATCGAGAATAAACGGCTTTAACAAAACTGTTCGCGCCCAGTACGGAAGTTTCTGCGGTGGAATGACTTCGAGGAGTTTTTCTCCGGAAGTTTCAGAAAGAGATTCTGCTGTGATGTCTTTTTCTGAAACTGATTCGCCGTTTGACGAAATTCCACTTAAAAAAGCGCTTAAATCTTCGCCCTCGAGTAACACGATGTCACCGTAGCACTTAAAATGTGTCGATTCTGAGAGGCCAAAGCGTTTGATTAATTCTGATTTGAGAAATGCGAGACAATCGGGAAAAGCTAAAAATCCGATTGCCGAAAGGTTTTCTATATGAACTGACATTCACTGTCCATTATCTGATGAGCGATGTCTCCGAGGTTCTGAGAGTCCTTGTAAAGATACTTGATGTATTCCTGAAGGGTGTCTGTGTCCGGAGAGTGAAGAAAC
Organism: Candidatus Treponema scatequi; assembly: GCA_018066075.1. Classification (GTDB taxonomy): domain Bacteria; phylum Spirochaetota; class Spirochaetia; order Treponematales; family Treponemataceae; genus Treponema_D; species Treponema_D scatequi. The sequence continues at coordinate 9,500 of JAGHSB010000062.1, read as the reverse complement.
TTCATACCGATATCTGTTGAACCGCTGTCTTCTTTTGCCCACATCGGCTGGCAGATGAGAGTAATCGGTTTGTTCAATGACTGGTCCGTAAATTTAACCTTGATTGTGTACTCTTCTTCAAGAGAAACAGCAACCGGGTTTGAATAATGAATCTTACATCCGTTCAGACTTATATCAATAAGTGTTCCCGGAAAGCTCGAAAGCTCTTCTGACTCAATCCGACCCAAAACGTCATATCTTTCAAATTTTCGTGTTTTAGCGCACATGGTTATATTATACTAAACCATATCAAAGCGTTCAACCTCTAAACCGTAATCTACGCCGTCAACGTCAAATCCGTTTGCTGAAAGGAAATCGTGCTTATAGCCCGCCAGATCGCAATATTCTGCCATATTTTCTTCTGTCACGGCATTCATATTTGCCACAGTCGCCTTCTGAACCTCGTCTGTAAGCTCTAAATCGTCCATTCTGATGCGTTTTTCGTCATCAAGTGGAACTTCTCCGCCCGCAAACAGTTTCTCGGCAAAAAGACGTTCCATCTGCTCGATGCATCCCTCGTGAGTTCCATTTGCCTTCATCACTTTGAAAAGACACGCAAGATAAAGCGAAATCACCGGAATTACTGCAGAACTTCTTGTTACAAGTCCCTTGTTTACCGAAACATATGCGTGTCCCATGATTTTCTTCTGCAAGTCTAAGTCGAGCTCGCGTGCTGTTTTTTCAAGGTCTTTTTTTGCTTCACCGATAGTTCCGTCGCGGTAAATTGCGTGGCTCAATTCTGGGCCGATGTAAGAATAGGCTAAAGTTGTGCATCCAGTTGCAAGGCAGCCGGAATCTGTAAGTGCGTCAATCCAGAGCTTCCAGTCGGCGCCTCCCATTACTTTTACTGTAGTTGCAATTTCTTCTTCTGATGCAGGTTCTGCTTTTGCTTCGGTGAGCTTTTCTGCAATGATGTCGAGGCATTTTCCTTCGTAGGTGCGGCCGATAGGTTTGATGACAGATTTGTAAAGTTCCTGGGTGTCAGGATCTGTTCTGACAGGGCTTGCGAGACTGTAAATTACGAGGTCGACTTTTTTACCGAGCTTTTTGATTTCTTCGATGACGCGTTTTTTGATTTCGTGGCTGTATGCGTCTCCGTTTATTGTGATGGAATTTACACCAGCCGCTTTCGCTTCTTTGTCAAACGCCATGTTGTTGTAAAAACCAGGAGTTCCACCGCGTGTCTCTGTTCCTTCCTTTTCAAAAGACACGCCGATTGTATCAGCACCGTATTCGAACGCAGCTGCAATTCGTGAAGCAAGTCCGTAACCTGTTGAACAGCCAAGAACGAGAACAAAGCGAGGACTGCTTTCACTTTTCAAACTGACATCACTTTCAACGCAGGTGTCACTCGCAGTGCCCGCGCGGGCAGCCTTCTTTGCCTTAACATATTCAATCTGACGGCGAACTTCCTGGGCACATCCTGCCGGGTGAGCATTGAGACAGATATTACTTCGAATCTTTGGTGTTACTAACATGGAAACTCCTTTTTACAAATTCCACTCTCTTCAAAAGCCCGCGCGGCTCAGCTCACATACTTTTTAAAAATTACGCAGCCATTGTGACCGCCAAAACCGAGCGATACAGAGGCTGTGGCATTAATAGTTCCACTTTCGCCTTTGTTCGGAACGTAGTACAGATCGCAGCCACCCTCGGTATCCTGGTGTTCGAGGTTCATTGTGGCAGGATAGTAGCTGTCGTTGATTGCTTTGATGCAGAAAAGGGCTTCGACGGCGCCGGCTGCTCCGATCATGTGTCCTGTCATAGATTTTGTTGATGATATTTTTAATTTTTTAGCATGGTCTCCGAATGCGATTTTGACCATGTTTGTTTCGCCCGAATCGTTTGCGTGTGTTGATGTTCCGTGGGCGTTGTAGTACTGAATGTCTTCTGGTTTTAAGTTTGCGTCTTCTAGAGCGCGTGTGATTGCTTTTGCGCCGCCTGTTCCGTCAGGAAGCGGTGCTGTGATGTGATAGGCATCGCTTGATGCGCCGTATCCTGCAAACTCGGCATAAATTTTTGCACCGCGGGCTTTTGCGTGTTCAAGTTCTTCGAGAATTAAAACTGCACTTCCCTCGCCCATGACAAATCCGTCGCGGTCTTTGTCAAATGGTCTGCTTGCGTGTTTCGGATCGTCATTGTATTTCGAAGCGAGAGCCTTTAGCACGGTAAAACAGCTTATTCCAAAACCGTTGATGTCTGCCTCAGTTCCACCCGTAATGCAGATATCAACACGACCGCTTCTTACCATGTCGAGTGCAGTTCCCATCGCATCAGTTCCACTTGAACATGCAGTTGCCAGAGTCCACGAAGGACCGTCGATTCCATAAATCATGCTCACGTTTGCAGCAGCTTCGTTTGGAATCATTTCCGGCGCCGTCAGTGGAGGAAGCCTGTTCGGGCCGGCTTTCGGGTCGTAATACTTTTTGAAACCTTCTTCGATGATGTCAAATCCACCGATTCCGTTTCCGACCATGATTCCGCATTTTTCATCCGCAAGTTTTTCTTTTGTAAGTCCGGCATCTTTGAGCGCCTCAGTCGATGAAGCAACAAGAAACTGCGTAAAGCGCGCCATCTTTCGGCTCTCTTTAGAATCGATTCCCCAGTTTGCAAGATCAAAGTCCTTAACCTCAGCCGCAATCTGAACCTTGTAGTCCGAAGCATCAAAAAGCGAAATCCTATCAATCCCGATTTTTCCAGCCTTGATTGCGTTCCAAGTTTCTTCAACACTATTTCCAATCGGAGTCACAGCTCCAAGTCCTGTTACAACTACGCGTCTCATAAAATGCCTCCAAATTCGATGCCAAAGCCGCAGGGGTTTTTCAAGTGGAACTTACGGCACCAGTTTTACACTTTTTAGAATAATGTCATAATAAAGTAAAATGACAATATTTGTCAATGTGTCAGAGTGGAATTTTCGAGAGATTTATTTCCAGATAGACCTGACAGGATATTTATGAATATTTGAATCTTTGGTCACAAGAATTGCTGATTCAGAAATTGTCTGAGAAATAATCAGACGGTCAAAAGGATCTGCGTGTATATTTGGAAGAGTTTTAATGACATCAAGTTCTGATGGTTTTATTGGTAAAACCATAATATCTTTTAGATAGCAAATATGTTCTATTTCAGAAACTGATTCTTCCAGCTTTAATTTTCCAATACTCTGTTTAATCGCAATTTCCCAAAATGAAGCGATACTTACGGCAACTAAATCACTGTCTGAAATCTGCTGTTTTAAATCATCGCCCATTTCTTTTGAATCAGATAAATACCAGAGAAGTGCATGAGTATCAAGAATTAACATTACATATACTCCTTGAACTCATCAATCGGAGCATCAAAATCTTCTGAGATCCACAAATCACCTGAAAGACCGCCAGGAGTGCGTTTTAAAATCGGTTTTTGCGAACTGGAATTAAGGTTATTTACAGATTGAACAATCGAATAAACAGACTGGAGCTGTTCCTGTGAAAAAGTCTTAAGCATAGACTGTATACCGTATAAAACATTTTCATAATTAAGAGACCGGCTCTTATACAAAGGGCGGGCATCAGCGACAGATGAACTTTTTTCTTCTGAAAATTCATACAAATTATCAGAATGTCCGGTTTTACATTTTCCATTATCAATCAAATACGCATACGAAACATTGAAAATCTTACTTAATTTGCGGATTATTTCTACAGAAGGTTCAACTTCACCTGTTTCATATTTAATATAAGCCTGGCGCGAAATGCCGAGCTCTTTTGCAAGAGCGTTTTGAGAATATCGGTTTTCTGTACGAAGAGAAATCAAAATATCTTTCATGATTTTAAGTTAACATCACTTTCAGAGTAAGTCAAGAAATATTCCATAATTTGTAAAGATACATTACTGTGATAATTTTCTTTTTTACACTACACTTTCTTTCTCACGATCTTGTCAGAAACTGTTTTTGGAAGCGATTTTACAAATTCCACTACGCGGGGACGCTTATAAAGGGCAATGCGCTTGAAAACATATTCCTGAATCTCGCGGGCAAGAGTTTCGCCTGGTTCAAAACCGTCATTCAGAACGATCATCGCTTTTACAACCTGACCGCGTTTTTCATCAGGAATTCCGCAGACAAGACATTCCATTACAGCCGGATGACTCGCGAGAACTTTTTCAACTTCGTACGGACTGATTCTAAAGCCCGCACTTTTTATGACATCATCTCCGCGGCCGCAGTAAAAAAAGTAGCCGTCTTCATCGCGATAAGCTGTGTCACCCGTGTAATATTTTTTGTCAGAAAATACAGCGCGAGTTTTTTCTTCATCGTTGTAATATCCAGAAAAAAGCCCAAGTGGAATTTTCTTATCAAGCTTTACGACAACCTGACCTTTTTCATTTGGAGCGCATTCATCTCCGTTTTCATTTTCGATTATGACATCGTAACACGGAGATGCTTTTCCCATTGAGCCAGGTTTTGTTTCTGAATCAAAAAAGTTTCCGATGATGACAGTTGCTTCTGTCTGTCCGTATGCTTCATGAATTTTCAAATTTGTTTTTTTGAAAAATGTTTCTGAAACTTCTTCGCTGAGAGATTCGCCTGCTGTCGTGCAATGCGTAAGTGAAGTAATATCGTGTTTTGAAAAATCTGTGCGGATAAGATATCTGTAAATTGTCGGCGGCGCACAGAATGTCGTCACTTTATATTTTTCAATTTTTTCCAAAACATTGTCAGGTTTAAAAGTTATAAAGTCATAAACAAAAACTGCAGACCCGCAGATCCACTGCCCGTACAATTTTCCCCAGAGTGCTTTTGCCCAACCTGTTTCTGCAAGCGTCAGATGAAGTCCGCCATCAGAAACACGCTGCCAGAAAAGAGCTGTTACAATGTGTCCGAGCGGATACAAAAAATTATGCGCAACCATTTTCGGCTCGCCCGATGTTCCGCTTGTGAAAAAGACAACCATCGTATCAGAGTTTTTTGTTTCAGGTGGAATTTCGTAAAGCGCAAAATTTGTGTTATCGAAAGTTTTATGGAATTGCGAAAGAGTTATTTTTCTGCAGATGGAATTTTCAGAACCGGCATCAGTTGTAATACCAAAATTATTTTTTTTGCATTCATCAATCGTATTGCCCGCGCGAGAAATTAAATCAAGTGCGCTGTCTATTTCTTTGTTTACATTTTCATCATCAATTGTAACAATCAATTTTGCGCCACTTGATCTTACGCGGTATTCAATATCTTTATCTGTCAGCTGAACAGTTGCCGGAATTGCAATCGCACCAATACGATGACATGCAACCATAAAATACCAGAACTCATAACGACGGCGCAGCATCAACATGACAACATCACCCTTTTTAATTCCATTATCAATTAAAAACTGTGCAGTTTTTTTTGAATCACGCGAAATGTCTTCAAATGAAAATATTTTTTCTTCGCCGTCATCGTTGCACCATACGAGCGCGCGTTTTTGAGGTTCCACTTGTGCATAATAATCAACGACATCGCGAGTAAAGTTAAAGTTGTCGGATACTGGGATTTGAAATTTATTTTGGATATCTTCGTAAGAGGAAAATATTTTTGTGATATCAGTGCAATTGTCTGCAGAGAATATTTTTTGACTTTGAAATAATTTTTTTAAATAGTTCATGCTCTTTCCGTCCTTTTTTAGTATGACATAACTTTTTATTTTGTCTACATTTTATTAGACAGAAGAAAGACAGAAAGGTTGCAATTTTTTTCTGTCATTGTATATCTACCTCAATTCAAATTTAATCTATTTTTCTCCGGGGGTCCCAAAAGAATTACAGTTGCAAAAATTAAAACGACTCCGACGATCATGAGCGGAGTTAAAACCTCTTTCCAGACAAAACATCCGATTAAAGTTCCGACGAGAGGTTCGACTGTGACGAGAATCGCAGCCTTACCAGTTTCGAGGCCGCTGAGCCCTGTTGTGTAAAGGATGTATGCAAGAGTGGAATTTACAAATGCCAGTCCAACCATAAGTAAAACAGATTTCGTACTGATGAGGCTTGGAATATTTGAAAACTGCACAAATGGAATTACGCTGACTGCAGAAAAAACGAAAGTATAAAAAGTAATTGTGAGCGGGTTGTATTTTTTAAGTGCATAGCGGCTGAAAATCGAATACATCGCATAACCAAGACCTGCACAGATTCCAATTAAAAAACCTTTTAAGCTTGCTGTTCCAGTTTCATTTTCAAAAACGCCGCCGACTAAAAGACATCCTGCAAAAGTCATTACGATTCCGATTGCTTTTCTCAAAGTAATTTTTTCTTTGAACAGGATAAGTGACATAAACAAGACAAAAATAGGTGAAGTATACAAAAGGACAACGGCAATAGAAGTTCCTACTTCGAGAATTGTTTTGAAATAGCACAAAGAAAAAAATGTCAGACTTACAACCCCCGTTCCGATGAACATCCAGATGTCTTTAAGTTCAATTTTCAAAAGCTTTTTGTCTTTGATGAAAAGAAAAATAAAAAGAAAAATCGATGAAAGCACAGTTCGAATCAGCATCATCTGAATCGAAGAAAACCCGCATTCAGAAAGCGGACGAATAAAAAGCGAAATTGATCCCCAGCAGACACCGGCAAGAATTGTACATAAAACGTAAATCATAAAAATATTATAACCCCTTAATTACAAACATTCCATCAATAAAACTTTTCCTAAAACAAATCCAGCATCGAATCAAGATAAATCTTTTCGCGAACTTCAATCTGGCACTCAGGTTTAACAAGATAATATAGCAAAAACTCCAGCACCATCGCACTTCCAAGTCCGCGGCCTTCAATTTTGAAATTTGAAAATCCCATCGGTACATATTTTTCTAAAATATCATCTTTCGAAATAAACATCGGACTTTTCATCGCGCGCGAAAAAGAGTAGCCAGCTTCTCCTCCAGGCGCGTAACAGATAAAATCACCGTTTTCATCAACAGAACAATTATCATCATCACAAACCGAAAAGCTTTCTTCTCCCAGACTTTTTCTGCTCACATTTTCATAGCACGCCTTGCGGTCTTTGCACCCACACCAGCAGCACTCGTTGCATAAAAATTCCACTTTATCTTTTTCTTCATCGCTCAACGACGCTAACTTTTCAAACGATTTATTCAAACGAAAATCCGGAACGGCATATTCAAAATCATCACGCTGCAATTCCATTTTAAAATCTTCAAACTCTGTCAGAACTTTTGTCGTCGAAGAAACAAAATAAAAGTCAGAAAATTTTTTCTTGAGATAATCGAGAAGCAGATCAGAGTAAATCACAATTCCAGTTTTTGTTTTTGATTTTTCGTGGAATGTGGAACTTAACGCGTTGCATTTTTTATCTGAAAGATGTTTTTCTGTGAGAAGCGAGTTTGAAAAAGTAAGCCGCGGAGAAATCTGATATTCGTTTAAAAGTTCGATAACTTGTTCTGCAATGTCATCCCCAAAACCAACACGACCGCCGCCCCACACGCAGTCGGCAGGAGTTCCATAAATCGAAGCAATCTCACACCAGTCATAAAACCAGTCACGGTGATTTCGATACAAAGGCAAAAACGCGAAGTACAATTCAAAAAACTCAAACAACCCCGGCAAATGAAACTTAACATTCTTCTCGCTCACAACATTTCCTCTTATCCGAAATTATATCTCACTTCTCCCAATTTCTCCACACGGACAAGTCCGCTACGCTGGACGGACTAATCCGTGTGGCCATTCTCTCTCGACAATTCCACCTCATTGTGCTACTCTTTATAATATTTTCATTCTTGGAGATTTATAATGTCTAGTCTCATTCTTTTACTTGTTTATCTTCTCGTCATGATCTGCGTTGGTGTCTGGAGCATGAAAAAGACAACAACCTTGCAGGATTATTTTTTGGGCGGAAGAAGCTGCGGTCCGTGGGTAAGTGCTTTTGCTTATGGAACTACATACTTTTCGGCCGTTGTATTCATCGGATTCGCTGGTAAGCAGGGATGGCTTTTTGGATTCAACTCATTATGGATCGCTTTGGGAAATGCAATTTTCGGTGCGTTTCTTGCATGGATCGTTCTCGGAAAAAAAACACGCAACATGACTCAGCGCCTCAACACAATGACAATGCCAGAGTTTCTCGAAGCACGTTACGAAAGTGATCACATGAAGATGATTGCTGCCGTTTTGATTTTCGTTTTCTTACTTCCATACTCAGCATCAGTTTTCAAAGGACTTGGAAATCTTTTTGAATCAACATTCCACATTTCTTACGACCTCGCACTCATCATTCTCGTTGCCGTAACTGGAATCTATCTCGTACTCGGCGGATATTCTGCAGTAACTTTGACAGACTTCATTCAGGGCTTCATCATGATTGCAGGTTCAATTGCAGTTTGTCTCGTAATCACATTCAAAGCCGGCGGTTTCAAATCTGCTATTGATAGTGTAAATGGAATTTATAATGCACACGTTCCACTTGCACAACAGCCTTCGGCACTCACAATCGCATCCCTCGTATTCATGACATCTTTCGGAACATGGGGAATGCCTCAGATGGTTCAGAAGTTCTATGCAGTAAAAGATGAAAAAGTAATTCCAAAAGCAACTATCATCTGTACATTCTTTGCATTAATCATCGGATGCTGTGCTTACTTTCCTGGAGTTTTAAGCCACATCTTCTTCAAACCAGAAGAACTTCCTCGCCTTGCATCTGGTTCAATCGATTTTGATAAAATCATGCCGACATTGTTTACAAACAACGTTCCTGAACTTCTCATGGCCGTAATGATGCTTTTAATTTTGTCTGCTTCAATGTCATCACTTGCTTCAATGATTCTCGTTTCATCTTCTGCAATTACAATAGACTTGTACAAAGGTTACCTCAACAAAGATGTTTCTGAAAAACAGTCAGTAACAATGATGCGAATCATGTCATCAATCTTCATTCTCGCAACTTATTTCATTTCAAGAATGCAGATCGGTTTCATCGTAACATTGATGTCACTTTCATGGGGCGTTCTCTCAGGCGCATTCATGGCACCATACATCCTCGGAATCTACTGGAAGCGCGTTACAAAAGCCGGCGCTTATGCTGGACTTTACACTGGTGCTGCAACAGCAGTCATCTTAACAATGACAATGGGCGCTGCAAACTCACCTCTCGCAGCTTCAATTGCAATCGTAGTTCCTTTCATCGTTGTTCCGGTTGTAAGCTTATTTACAAAACCTGTAAGCGACAAAACTTTGAAAAAAGCATTTGGAAAATAATTTTTAAGTGGAATTTTCAGTACCGCAATTTTTAATCAAGTTGCGGACATAAAAAAAAGCCCGGACATCTGAAATGATTTTAATCAAATCAAATGTCCGGGCTTTTTTATGTCCGCAACTTGATTAAAAATTGCGGTACTGAAAATTCCACTTAAAAATTATTTTCCAAATGCTTTTTTCAAAGTTTTGTCGCTTACAGGTTTTGTAAATAAGCTTACAACCGGAAC
>JAGHSB010000278.1 GCA_018066075.1 Candidatus Treponema scatequi | reverse complement strand
TCGTGAGTGAGTTTCCAATTTCTTTTTTGCATAATTAACATATACCTTAAGAGAGGAAGTTTTTGAAATTTCAGTTGAAATACAAATTTAGATTTCTTATCATTACATTCCTTGGCTTTGCAGCAGTGTCTGCAGTAATTACAGTTTTTGGAATGCACATCCTTGTAGACAATTCGGTAAAGGTTTTTTCAGAGCGTGGTGTTTCTGTAGTAAATCGTGCAAAAGGCTGGATTGATGCTGCAGAGTTCAAGAGGCTTGCAGACAGTGGTTCTGAAGATGATCCTTATTACGATTATCTTTACAACAAGCTTTTTGAAATTAAAAAAGAACAGACTTGTAAATATCTTTACACAATGGTTCAGCAGGAAGGACAGATTTTTAAATATGTCGTTGATGGCTCTGCGTTGAAAACAAATGAAGAAGATTTTTCTCCATATGGAACTCTTGAAGATGTAACTTCTCATGGAAGATATCCTTTTGAATGTCTCGAAAAACAGGAAGTAATTACTTCAAATCTTCATGAAGAAGAAGGATGGGGATGGCTCATAACAGTTTACTGTCCGATTATTCTTAATGGAGAATCAATTGGTTTTGTTGCATGTGACTATGATGTTTCACAGCTGATTGAAACGATAAACCGAAGCCGAATGCTTTTGATTTCTGCATCATTTTTCTCGGCAGTTGTTCTTTGTATTCTTATTTTGATTTACATCAATTCATTCTTCAAGAAAGTAGACGGCGTTACACAGGCGATGATCGGTATTTCTTCTGGTGCAAGAGACTTAACGCAGCGACTTCCGATTAAAGGAAAAACAGAACTTGATATGCTTTCATTTGCATACAACGAAATGATTGAACAGCTTCAGGCAATGGTAAGGCAGATTTCGGGAAACATAAGTTCACTTTCTCAGAACAGTATTACTCTTGCAGAACAGAATAAAGAAAACGTTTCGATTATCGAAAATGCAAAACATTCGATTGAAGAAATCTATGTTAAGGCAGATGATCAGAATTCACTTTCTGAATCTGTATCTGACGGTATCAGCAGTGTAGAAGATGCTGTAAAAGTTCTTGAAGAAAAAATTGAACAGACATCAAATGCAGTCGAACAGTCATCAACTGCGATTGAAGAAATTTCTGCAAGCATTGCTCAGGCAGACGTTAACCTTGTTCAGATTGGCGGTGAATATGCAAAGATTGTAAATGAAGCTGATGAAGGCGTTAAAAAACAGAATGATGTTACAGCTCACGTCGACCAGATTGTAAAACAGGCACAAAGTCTTGCAGAAGCAAACAGCGTAATTTCAAGCATTGCTTCACAGACAAACCTTCTTGCAATGAATGCTGCAATCGAAGCTGCACACGCCGGTTCAAGCGGAAAAGGTTTCTCTGTTGTTGCAGATGAAATCAGAAAACTTGCAGAAAATTCTGCAAAGCAGTCTAAGTCCGTAAAAAGCCTTATTGATGAAATTACAAAATCAATCAGCGACATTGTTGATGTTTCAAAAGAAAGTGCCCAGTCATTCTCAGGTCTTGGTGCAAAAATCAAGGACATGGATATTCTTCTCAAGCAGGTTCAGACTGGAATGTCGGAACAGAATGAAGGCGCGCAGGATATTCTTCAGATGATGGCAGTTCTTGCCAATGCTTCAAATCAGATTAAAGATGCTTCGCATGTGATGAAGGACAATACTGTGAATGTTGCAAAGCAGATGTCAGAACTTAAAGAGTCTTCTCATGACATTCTTGAATGTGGAACTTCGGCAAACGAGCGTCTTATCCAGATGACAGATTTCGCTTCAAAGATTTCGAGTCAGTCTCAGGAAAACAACGAACTCGCAGAACGAGTCAACAGACTTGTTTCAAGCTATAAGGTTTAAATTAACCTTTCAGACTTGCAAAGCCCGGGCACTTTTAGTGGTCCGGGCTTTTCTTCGACTGCTGTTTGACCAAGTTCC
>JAGHSB010000259.1 GCA_018066075.1 Candidatus Treponema scatequi | reverse complement strand
ACTTTGTACTATTCCTCTTATGGTGCTCGCTGTTGTCCTTATTGTAAACTGGAATACCGGAATAGTTTTTTATACTGACGCAGATGGAGAATATTGCAGGGGAATTACAGGATATGTACATCTTGTTTATCTGATTCACTTTTGTTATTACTTTGCAGCATTGTATGTAACTGTTTATTCGGTTATTAAATCAAAATTAATATTCAGGACTTTAAGTCGTGGTACGATTTTATTTTCAATCTTTCCAATAATAACAGGTTTCTTTCAGCTGCTTTATCCTGATCTTCCGTTTTACTCAATTGGTTTTATGCTTTCCGGGGTATGTATATTTGTATTTCAGGTTGTGCTCGACAGAGAATATTATTCAAAAGAATTGCTCCGACATCAGCAGAAAGATGTTCTTGATGCGTGTGCAAATGTAATTTATGGATATTCAGGACCTAAAAAAAATATTGATTTATTTCTCGGACTTTTAGGAAATTATTATCAGGCAGACAGAGCTTATTACTGTCAGTTAAGTGAAGATAATACTCAGATTGTTTCAAGTAAAGAGTGGCTTTCTTCTGGCACGAAATCAGTAATAGAAGATTTGAAAGATTTCTCAATTGAAACAATTGAAAACTGGCTTAAAGAATTTAGAAATGGAAATTGCTTTTTCAGAAATGATAATTCACTTCTTGAAGAAAAAACATTTGAAGTTCATGAATATCAGATGAAGACAAAAATATCAAACATCCTTGCAGTTCCACTTCTTGTAGAAAATAAAATCATTGGTTTTGTTGCTGTTGATAATGCACAAGATTATATAGGTGATTTGACAATCATCAGAACGATTTCATTTTTTATTTACAGTGAAATTCAGCGAATGAAGTTTATGGAAGAAGAAGCTGTAACAAGTGGTGCTGTAATCCAGGCTCTTTCAGATGAGTATTCTTCGATTTTCCATGTTGATGTTACGACAGACAGAATTACTCCTTATCGTCTTGATAAAAGAATGACAAGTCTTCTTAAAAGATATTCTGATAAAGAAGCCTTTTACAGTGAAGTGTATCCATTCTTTGTAAAGCAGGCAGTTGTTGTTGAAGATCAGGAAGAAATGTTTGAGTTTGGTCAGAAAGAAAATCTCAAGCTTATTATTAAAAATATTACTCAAGTCACAAAACGATTTAAATGTGCAATCAGTGGAAGAACAGAATTTTATGAAGCAAAATGGTCAAAAATATTTGATACAGATGGAAATGTAAAATCAATCGTCTGGGGTCTTGCAAATATCAATGAAAAAATTGCTCAGAAAAAAGAAGAAGATGAACAGCGTCTTGCTGATCAGACAAGACTTCAGCATGCAATTGAACACGCAGAAGAAGTCAGCCGTGTAAGTCAGCTTGATAAATTGACAGGCTTGTATAATAAAATCAGTGGACTTTCTATTATGTCAAAATATCTTTCGGCAAAAGAAAAAGATATGTCTTATGCATTGTTGTTCATTGACCTCGATAAATTTAAAGACATCAATGATAATTTTGGTCATCTTGAAGGTGATTTAATTCTTAAAGGTGCCGGTGAAGCAATTAAACTTAAATGCAGGGCCGGAGATATTGCGGTACGATTTGGTGGAGATGAGTTTGTCATCCTGTTAAAAGAAGTTTCTACAATTACAGTTGCCCAGTCAAAAGCTCAGATGATTGCATCGGAAATATTGAAGCTTTCTTTAGGAAAAGAATACCGCTCTACATGTTCCATCGGAGGATTTATTACGACTTCTTCTGATCTTGAAAAAGTTCTTGATAGTGCTGATAAAGCTCTGTATGATGTAAAAAAGAAAGGACGCGACGGAATTAAGATTTTAACCGAAAGCGATAAATTTTAAATGAACATTACACCAGTTACTTTTTGCGAAAATGAAATCAATTTTAATACGATTGATGTTCTTGAAAATACAGGTCTCGTAAGAGCTTTTTTTACAACAAACAAACATACTGATTACAAATATCCGAACGGCAGCTGGCTTTCAAATTACAAGACAATTTCAAACCTTATATCCATTTCAGAAAATTCAATCTGTGCAACTCATCAGACTCACACAAATAACGTCCTCATCATGACAAAAGACGATTCCGGCGAAGGAATTACAAAACCGACATCACGCACAGATTACGACGGCATAATTACAAATGAAAAAAATCTCCTTCTCTGTTCATATGAAGCTGACTGTGTTCCGGTTTATTTTTTAGATCCTGTTAAGAAAGTTGTGGCTATGGTTCATTCGGGCTGGAAGGGAACTGCGAAAGCGATTTGTAAAACTGCCGTCGAAAAGATGTGTGGTAATTTTGGATGCGATGCAAAAGATGTGATTGCAGTAATCGGGCCTCATGCGTGCAAAGAATGTTACGAAGTTGGAAAAGAACTTACAGAAGAGTTTAAAATTAATTTTGAAAAAGAACTTGATAAAATATTCATTCCATTTACAGAAGACAAATACAAGCTCGACATGCAGGGCGCAATCGAAATCACGCTTACAGAATGCGGCGTCCTTTCAAAAAACATTTATTCAGTAAACAGATGTACAATTGAAAGCAGCGATCTCTGTTCATACAGGCGCACTCACTCAAAGACAGAACATATGTTAACTGCCATCGTGCTCAAATAAACAGACCGCTTTCGTAAATTCCATTTAATGCATAAATCACATCTTAACTTTCATCTCTTTAAAATCCGCGCAATTAGTTGAAAAAATCAATAAACTAAATTACAATAACAATATGCGCGTATTAAATTCACTTTCTGATTTGAATGTCTCTCGAATACTTCGTCTAATCTGGCTTGAAAAAAAAATCAGCCGTGTAGACATTGCATCTCGTCTTTCGATGGACAAATCGACAGTCACAAAAATTACATCAGAACTTTTTGAGAAAGGAATGATACGCGAAGCAGAATCCGGCGAGTCCGGGCCTCAGGGCGGACGCAAACCTGTCTTTATCGAATTGAACGGAGATTATTCTGCAGTAGGCGGAATCGAAATCAACTCAGAAAAATTAAACTGCAGCGTTCTCGATTTTTCTGGCGATTCAATTTTTGAACACGCAGAAGAAATCAACATTGATGAATATAAAACTCTTGGCCTCATCGGATTTTTTGAAAAGGCATTTCTCATAATTTCAAAGTTTGCAAAAGAAAATAAAATCAAGCTTGCAGGAATCGGTGTCGGACTTCCGGGTCTCATCGATGCACCAAACGGAAAAGTAGTTTCATCAATTCCTCTCGGTATTGATGAGGTAGTGGAATTTTCGAGGGAAGCTTCTTCAATTGCAAAAGTTCCTGTCTATCTTGATAACGATGCACGCTGTTCATGCTACACAGAAAATCTTTTGTTTGATTCGTCATCTGTTGCAAAAAACATGATGTATGTTTTAACACAGCACAGACCGCAGACTCTCAAAAAGAAATCACCAAAAAACCTTTCTGTCGGATTCAGCTTTATTCTCAACGGGAAAATCTATCACGGTGCAAATTCCACTGCAGGAGAATTTCGCAGCATGCTCTGGAATGCAAAAAGCAAAAATCAGTTCTCAGCCGGAATCAACAATGTCGAATCACTCGAAGACGAAAAAGCAGTTCTCCCTGTTTTCAAAGAACTTTCAAAAAACGTTGCGTTCCTCGTAAACACATTGAATATCGATGTCGTTTATGTCGGCGGATTAAAAGAAAAATATTCTGAACAGATTGTAAAATTGATCAATAAAGAAATTAAATATCTCTGGCCTTACGAACCGAATGAAAACCTCATCGTAAAATCTGCAACAATCGCAGACAACGTCGTAAGCACCGGCGCTGCAGTTTTAGTCTTAGACAAACTTTTCAGCGTCCCGGATATTTCGTTGTAGTCATAGGCATCAAATCAAAATCCCTCGGGTTTTGAAGTGATGTTTTTTGATAACGATCCCGCGGGTTGAGAAGTGATGTCTTTTGATAAAAAGAGTGCGGGCTTTGAAGTAATCTTTATCTTATTCCAAAACCAAATCAACAACTGTCGCATTTGTAGCTTTGATTAAATCATTTGGATTGAGCTTGAGCTGAGTACCGCGTACTCCTGCTGATACACAGATTGTGTCGTAAAGAAGGGCTGTTTCGTCGATGAATGTTCTGTACTGTTTTTTCATTCCGAGGGGAGAGCAGCCGCCGCGGATGTAGCCTGTGAGGGCGAGAAGTTCGGTTTCTTTTACAGGTGTTACTTCTTTGCAGCCTGCTGCGTTTCTTGCTTTTTTGAGGTTGATTTCTGAGGCTGCGCTCTGGCAGAATACGAGAACTTCTTTTGTTTCAGACTTAAATACGATTGTCTTGAAAACCTGGTCAGGATCGACTCCGATTTTTTCTGCAACATGTGCTGCGGCTCCGTGCTCGAGCTTGTGTTCGCCGTCATCATCGTATTCTGAGGCTTCGTAATTTATATTCAATGTTTCTAAAATACGCATTGCATTTGTTTTTTTCATACGATAATATTATACTCAATCTTAACCTGATTCAATAGATGGAGAATTTGGATGGCACGTTTTGGTTTTAAAGACATGAAAGAAAAATATCAGAAGCTTTATGATTATTATAAGACAGCAACAGAGCTTGCAAAACCTTTCTGGTTTGATAAGATGCCGGCTGTTCTTGTTGATGAATATGATGATATTAGTGGAATTGAAATGTGCTATTTACTGGAATTTTTCAGTAAGGGTGTTCGTCTTGTAAGTGAAGATGAATATCTTGACAGCGCTGATTACATTTACGAACGCGTTGTTCACGAAGCTTACGACTCAACTTTCGGCGGCTACTACGAAAAACTTACAGGCGAAGGAAAACTCGTAAGCGACAAAAAACTTTTAGAAACACAGCTCATGGCCATGGTCGCTCTCGGTGAATACGCCTGTGCTAAAAAAATTACCAAAGATGAAGAATATCACTACACCGCAGTCCTCAACCGCGCCCTTGCAATTTACACTATGCTTGAACACTATTCCCTCAGCAAAAACGACAACTCATACTTAACAGAAATGAACGCCGACTGGAGTCCGGCATCAGATGTCAAAACACTAGATACAAAAATCATCGCCGATTCATATCATCTCTTGTACGCAAACATCGCCTTCATCGATTCCAAAGCGACCGGAACGCTCAATCTGATCTCAGACACAATATCCCGCATAAACGGATCGGTTTAATATAAAAATACTACCAGTCAGTCAGTGGCAGACAAAACCGCTAGCTGGTGTCGCTACACACTGAGTCCGGCAGAGAAACTATTCTTTCCGGACTCAGAGTGTTTTTGTCAGCCACTGCCTTCCTTCCCGTATTTTTATATTAAACTTACATCTGTATGTTGATAAAGAGTCTATACTACCAGCCACTGACTGACTGGTAGTATTTTAATATTAAAGTGTCAGTTTGTGATTGAGAATATTGTGTCTTTTTTATTTTCTTGCGACAATCACCATCGTTTTAGCATTTTGGTTGTATGGAGAAAAATTGAAATCGCCGTAAATCTCAGCTGTCTTAAATCCAGCTGCTAACATCATGCGTTTGAATTCTATGGCTGAATACAGGCGCTGGACAAATTCGTGTTCGATTCTTCTTCCGGTCTGGTTGTCGATTAAAATCCATTTTGATCTTAATCCTTCCCATGCGCCGACAACGCTGAACTCTGTGAGGACAGTTTTTCCGGCTCTTTCAAACCATTCACCTTCTGTAAAATACTGAACTGCGATTTCGCGGCTTGTACATTCTAATACGAAAAAGCCATCGTCTTTTACGGCAGCTGCGATATTTTTTAAGATTTTGAGATCGTCTTCGATTGAATCGCAGTAACCGAAACTTGTGTAAAGGTTTACTGCACAGTCAAATTTTTTGTCAGTGGAATATTCGCGGAGGTCTGCTTTGACGAGATTTATTTTTACTTTTTCGTCGTCGCATGTTTCTTTTGCAGCGTCGAGTTCTGCCTGAATGAGATCTACGCCTGTTACATCACATCCGAGCAGGGCAAATTCCACACTGACGCGTCCAGGTCCGCAGCCTGCATCTAAAACTGTACTTCCTTTCTTGAGTCCTGCAATTTTACAGATTGCTTCTGCAATGCCAGGTGCTTCGGCCCAGTGCGTTGAGTCAAACATAATCGGGCCGTAATTTTTCCAGAACTCTTCGCTTTCAAACCATTCAGATTTTTTTAACATAGGTTCCCTCCCAAATGTTTGTTTAATTATAGAACAGATTTTAAAATAAAAAAACCTAAATAAGAGAAACCTTATTTAGGTTTTATGACAGAAATC
>JAGHSB010000010.1 GCA_018066075.1 Candidatus Treponema scatequi | reverse complement strand
ATGTAATTTCGTTTGATACAGAAATTAAACAGCAGATGGAACTTAAAAAAACTGTAAAATCAATTAAAATTATTGGTCGTGGAGGCACTAATTTTCAGTGTGCAATTGATTATTATGAAAGCCAGCCGGAATATCAGGGTATGATTATTTTTACAGATGGCTTTGCAGAAGTTCCAAAAGTAAAATTAAATAAAGATATACTCTGGATACTAACAGGAAAGTATGAATACGATATTGCGTCAAATTGGATTAAGAAATTAAAACGGAATAAGGCTACCTGGATTCCGAGTGTAAAAAGTGCAAAATAATATGATGAGCTGTCAATTTTATAATTTTTATAAAATTATTTTTAGGCTCTCATTATATGAGAGTCATGTTATACTATAATATAAGTATAAGAGGAAGAATATGGCAAAAATCGGAAAAAATAAGAGTTCTAATAAAAATAAAAAGGATACAAAAGAAAGCCTTGCAACATACAGAAGAATCATTTGGTATGATGAACAAATAGCTGCCGGTAATTATCCAGGTGTAAAAACATTCATGGATAAGTTTGAAATATCAGAAGCTACAGTTCACCGGGATTTGCAGGCATTAAGAGGCGATTTTCAGGCGGAGTCATTTTTACAATATGACCGATATAAAGGCGGATATTATTACACAAGTCCGACATTCAGAATACCTGGAATGCTTACGACAGAACGACAGATTATTTCGGCAACATTAATGTCAAATCTTCTTGAAATGATTAAAGGAACACCGATTTACACTAAAGCCATCGAAGTCTTCACAAATCTTTCTTCCAACATTGATCAGAATTCCAAACTCACAGCTAAAAAACTTTCAAACAGAATTTTGTTTCTTGGTATGAATCCCGTTGATGTAGAAAATGAAACCTGGTCCAAACTCGAAGAAGCGATGACAAAAAATTGCTACATCACTTTTGATTATGAAAAAAATGGCAATACATATAAAGTGACGATGGCTCCATACCAGCTCATTTACTATAACGGAATGTGGACTTTATATGGAAACAGAACAGAGCCTGATTATAAAGGAATTAAGTTTTTTAATCTTACCATCATAAAAAATATCAGATTAAGAAAAGAGACTTTCACTTTGCCTGATGATTTTTCGTATGACAAACATGCAATTGGAAATTTCGGCAGGCACATTGGTGAAAAGACTTTTAAGTTCAAACTAAAAATCACAGCTCCCTGGGTAATTGATTATGCAAAGACTTATAAATGGTCTCCTGATCAGAAATTTAAACAGCTGAAAAATAGTTGTGCTATAATGGAATTTACGAGTAACCAGTATTATCCTGTGCTAGACTGGGTACTGGAGAAAGGCCAGTTTTGCATTCCACTTGAACCAAAAGAACTTGTAAAAGACTGGAAACAGAATGTATTGAAAATGATGGAGAATATAAAGAACGAAAATTTATAGGAGGAGTTTATGAGAAAAGAAAAATCAAGCAGATTTGTTGTAAGTAAAAAACTTATGCCGTCCATTGTAAAAATTGAGAAAGGTTTTATTCTTAATCATAATTATTTGATTTTGGATAAGGAAACCGGCAAAACATATGTAGAGCCAACTCTATGGAATGAAAGGTTTAAAGTTGGTGATGAAGTGGATGCGCCGATTGAGTTTGGGGTTGAATAGAGAAAAAGGAGAATCAGTAATTATGGAAAGGAAATATAAAATGAATTTTACTGGCAAAACAAAGTTGACAGATAAAGAATTTATAGAAGTTTATGAAAAATTATGGGAGTTAACACCTCATTATTTTTATAACTGGCCAAGTGATCAGTAAATTATAAAAAATAAAATTGAAGGTGAGAAAATATATTATTCAGAAGATGAACAAATAAATGAAGAGTGGTTGCCTT
>JAGHSB010000248.1 GCA_018066075.1 Candidatus Treponema scatequi | reverse complement strand
TTATTTTGAGTATTATAATAGGTTTATGAATCTTGAATGGGATGAGGGCAAAAACGAAATAAATAAACAAAAACATCATGTAAGCTTTGAAACTGCAAGCTATGTTTTTGCAGACCCATTCAGATTGGAAAGATTGGACAGGTCTGAAAATAATAATCGTGAAGAAGATTCTTATCAGACATTGGGTATGGTTGGTGATGTTCTTTTTGTTGTTTATACAGAAAGAAATGATTCGTATCGTTTGATATCTGCCAGACTTGCGGATGTCAGAGAAAGGAGAATATATTATGGCGACAGTCAAGAAACAGATTCAGGTTGGAGAAAAGCCGACTAAAGAGGCTCTTGAAGAAGTTGAAAATGCCAAAAGATTTGGTGTCACATATGATGATGAAGCTCCAGAACTGACGAATCTTCAGCTAAAAGATTTTGCACCTGCATATCCGGAGTTTTTTAAGCCAAAGAAACAGCAGATAACATTAAAACTTGATGCTGATATTATTGCAACATTTAAGAGAACTGGCAAAGGTTATCAGACAAGAATAAATGCCGCTTTAAGAAAATATCTTGAAAATGCAGAAAAAACAAATTAGTTATCAAAACTACCACTTTTCCGTGAATTATTTCACAATATCTCACAAATTCCCCATAAATTTTCCGAATTCTCCTCAAATTCCACCAAAACAACCTCACAAATAATTGACCGTTCTCGCAAATTCCACTATTCTAAAAGCATCAAATACTGTTAATTTTTTCACAGAGATTTGATTTCAAGGTGAATGATGAAAAAGATTTCGGAACCGTCCAGAAAAAGACTTGTAGAGCTTTCTCAGATTCTTTCTGCCGTTAAGGACGAGAGAATTACGAGCGTGCAGCTTGAGGCTTTGACGGGGTGGTCGAGTGCGAGCATCAGAAAGGATATTTCGCAGCTTGATTATGCCGGCGGCGTTTCGAACGGGTATAAGGTCAAGGAACTGAATGCCGTTATTTGTCAGGCACTTGGAATTGCACAGGACGAGAGCGATTCGAAGGCGCGCGGAATCAGTCATAAGTGCTGTATCGTGGGGCTTGGAAAGCTTGGTGCTGCTCTTCTGGAAAACAGTATTTTCTTTGACACGGCGTTTTCTGTGACTGCGGGGTTTGATGCTAACGTAAATCGTACTGAGATTTTGAGTGCGAGTTTTCCGTTGTATCCGGCAAGCCGCATGAATCAGATTATTCCGGAAGAGAAGATTGAGTATGCGATTTTGACTGTGAGTAACGAGACTGCTCAGAGTATGGCAGAGCGTTTAGTGGAATGCGGTATTAAGGGCATCGTAAATTATACTTCGGTCAAATTGATTTTACCAAAATCGGTTGCAGTCGAAAATGTTTCGCCTGTGACTGCGATGAACAATTTAAGTGCAAAAATCAGCCTCGGCTGAAAATTATAAGGAGTACAAAATGAGTAGAGTGTACAATTTTAGTGCAGGACCTTCTTGCTTACCAGAAGAAGTTTTAAAAGAATGTGCAAGCGAAATGCTTGAATACGGAACAACTGGTCAGTCAGTTATGGAAATGAGCCACAGATCCAAAGCATATGAACCTATCATTGCTGATGCAGAAGCTATGGTTCGCAAACTTATGAATGTTCCAGACAATTACAAAGTATTGTTCTTGCAGGGTGGAGCTTCTACTCAGTTTGCCATGGTTGCTGAAAACCTCGGAATCAAAACAGGAAAGGCTGCTTACATCAACACTGGTGTATGGTCAAAGAAAGCAATCGCAGAAGCAAAGAAACTCGGAATCAAAGTTGATGTAATCGCAACAAGCGAAGACAAAGGCTTCTCATACATTCCAAAAGTAGAAAAAATCGAAGGCGACTACGACTACGCTTACATCTGTTTTAACAACACAATCATGGGAACTCACTATGAATACATTCCAGAAACAGGAAATATTCCTCTCGTAGCTGATATTTCTTCTTGTGTACTTTCAGAACCACTCGATGTTTCAAAGTTCGGTGTTCTTTTTGCAGGTGCTCAGAAGAACCTTGCTCCAGCAGGTGTTACTCTCGTAATCATCCGCGAAGACTTGATTCCAGAAGTAGAAAACTGTAGAGCAGGAACTCCAACAATGCTCGCTTACAAGACTCATTCAGAAAATGACTCAATGTACAACACACCTCCATGCTATACAATCTACGTTCTCGGAAAAGTTCTCCACTGGGTAGAAAAGAACGGTGGTGCAGAAGGAATGGCAAAACGCAATCACGAAAAAGCTGATTACCTTTACAACTTCCTCGATAACTCAGACTTCTATCATGCAACAGCTGCAGTTGGAAGCCGCTCATTGATGAACGTTCCATTCTTAACAAAATACTCTACTGGAGCTACAGACGAAGCAAGCGTTGCAAAAGAAAAAGAAATCAACGACAAGTTCGTAAAAGAAGCAGCAGCCGCAGGTTTCGTAAACCTCAAAGGTCATCGCTTAGTTGGTGGAATGCGTGCATCTATTTACAACGCAATGTCATTCGAAGGCGTAAAAGCACTTGTAGAATTTATGAAGAAGTTCGCAGAAGAAAATAAATAAGGAAATATATTATGTACAAGATTCAGACATTAAATAAAATTGCAGCTTGTGGTTTGGATACACTTCCACGCGACAACTATGAAACAGCATCAAGCATCAACGACCCTGATGCAATCCTCGTTCGCTCACAGGACATGCACTCGATGGATATTCCTGGCTCTGTAAAAGCAGTAGCTCGTGCAGGTGCCGGAACTAACAACATTCCAATTCCAGAACTTACAGAAAAAGGAATCGTTGTATTCAACACACCAGGAGCAAATGCAAACGCAGTTAAAGAACTCGTAATGCTCGCACTTCTTCTTTCAAGCCGTCCTGCTATCAAAGCTAATGCTTGGGCAAACGGACTTGCTGGAAAAGGTGATGAAATTCCTGATTTGGCAGAAAAAGGAAAATCACAGTTTGTCGGACCAGAACTTAAAGGAAAGACACTCGGTGTAATCGGACTTGGTGCTATCGGTGCAATGGTTGCAAATCTTGCAATTCAGTTTGGAATGGAAGTAATCGGTTATGACCCATTCTTGTCTGTAAATGCAGCCTGGTCTTTGGACCGCAATGTTAAGCACGCAGAAACTCTTGATACAGTTTATGCAAAAGCTGATTATATCACATTGCATGTTCCACAGACAAACGATACAAAAGGAATGATCAATGCAAACGCAATCAAGACAATGAAAGACGGCGTAAGAATCATTAACATCGCACGCGGTGGTCTTATCAATAATGCTGATCTTCTTGCAGCTCTCGAAAGCGGAAAAGTTGCAGCACTCGTAACAGACTTTTCAAGCGAAGAACTTTTGAACAACGACAAAGTTATCTGTTTGCCACACCTCGGAGCATCAACTCCAGAAGCAGAAGACAACTGTGCTGTAATGGCATGTAAAGAACTTCGCGACTTCCTCGAAAACGGAAACATCATCAATTCAGTTAACTTTCCAAAAACATACTGTGACTATCCGATTCCAGCAGGCGGAACTCGCCTCTGCATCGCACACAAAAATGTTCCAGATGTAATTTCAAAGTTCTCAAAGATTTTGGGTGAAGCAAAACTCAATATCTCTGGAATGATTAACCAGGCTAAAGGTGACCTTTCTTACAACATTACTGACGTAGACGGAAAGATTTCTGAAGAAACTCTCCGCGCTCTTGCCGGTATCGACACTGTAATTAAAGTAAGACCAATTTTTGGTTAAAAAAAACGTACGTTTATATCTTACATTCAAAAAACTTACTTCCGGTCAGAAAACAGAGACCGGCACCGCTAGCTGGCGTCGCTGGACATGAAAGTCGGCAAGGTAACTATCTTTCCGCCTTTCAAGTCCTGCCAGTCTCTGTTTTCTTCCCTCTCGTAAGTTTTTTTAACATAGAGATATAAACGTACAGTTTATTTAATACCAAAGATATTGATTAAAAATTAATTTATTGATATAAAAAAACAAAACTAATCTTTAGGGGAGCTGGTACATCCGGCTGAGAGGGGTAAAAATACTCGACCCTTAAACCTGATTCGGATAATGCCGACGGAGGAAAAATGAACAGTCAGAATCAATCTTTAAATTCAAATTCTATTTCAAACAAAAATCAAAAATCAATTTCAACTTTATCACTTTCTTTAATCTGGTTTGGTGCCGGTGTCAGCATCGCAGAAATCATCACAGGAACTTATTTTGCACCGCTTGGTTTTGCAAAAGGATTTCTAGCAATTGTAATCGGTCACATAATCGGATGTGCTCTTTTCTTTCTTGCGGGCTTTATTGGTGCAAAGACAAAAAAGAGTGCAATGCAGACAGTCAGTTTAAGTTTTGGAAAAACAGGCTCCCTCTTTTTTGCAGTTTTAAATATTCTCCAGCTTGCGCTCTGGACTTCAATAATGATTTACGACGGAGCAGTTTCGTTAAATGGAATTTTTGCATACGGAAAATGGATTTGGTGTCTTGTCATCGGTGTTTTGATTTTTATCTGGATTTTATTTGGATTTAAAAATCTTTCTTTTGTAAATAAAATTGCAGCAGGACTTTTGTTTGTGCTTTCTGTTGTTTTGTGCGTTGTAATTTATTCAGGTTATGCAGGTTTGAACGCTGTAAGTGATTCAGGTTTGGCAGTTTCGAGTGATATCATGTCGTTTGGTGCTGCGATAGAGCTTGGTGTTGCGATGCCATTGAGCTGGCTTCCGCTGATTTCGGATTATACGAGAGAAGCTCAGAAACCGGTTGCGGGTTCGGTAAGTTCCACTTTAACTTACTTTTTTGTAAGCGTATGGATGTATGCTGTCGGGTTGTCAGCTGCAATCGTGACAAATGAAAGTGACATTGCGGTAATCATGGTAAAAGCAGGCCTTGGAATTGCAGCACTTGTTATTTTAGTTTTATCAACTGTTACGACAACTTTTCTTGACGCGTGGAGTGCCGGAGTTTCGAGTGAAGTTCTTTCGAAAAAGATGAATGCAAAAATTGTTTCTCTTGTAACTGTAATTTTCGGAACAGTTCTTGCTTTAATTTTTCCGATGGATGATATTACTGAGTTTTTGTATTTTATCGGAAGTGTGTTTACTCCTATGGCTGCGATAATGATTTCTGATTTTTATTTTGTTAAAAATAATTCAGAAGAGAAAAAGATTGACTGGGCTGCAGCCCTTTTGTGGTGTGCAGGTTTTGTTTTGTACCGCGTGCTTATGAGATTTGATTTGATTGCCGGATGCACTGCAGTGTGTATGGTTGCAGTTGGAATTTTAACTGCTGCGGTTCGATTTGTGATGAAGAGAAATCTTAAAAAATAATTTTATTATTCGTCAAAGTCGCCGGTTTTGATTTCGTTTGTAATTCTTTTCCAGCTTTCGTAGCGGTCTTCTGAAATTACGCCTGAGTAAACAGCTTCGAGAATTTTGCAGCCCGGTTCATTTAAGTGAGTACAGCTTGCACCGAATTTGCATTTGCCGATGAATGGCTGCATTTCGCGAAAATATAATCCGACATCCTGGTAATCGATTTCGTGCAAAATAAAACGGCGGATTCCGGGAGTGTCTATGATTGATGCTGTGATTCCTTTGACGCCGCCTGTGAGGGACTCGTTAAGCTGAATGTGCATCAATGTTCCTTTTGTAGTTGTGTGCTGGCCTTTTCCGTATTTTTTAGAAAGACTTCCGGTTTTTAAAACGCATGTGTTGTCGAGAACATTTACAAGACTCGACTTACCAACGCCTGACTGACCGACCAGAGCACTCGTCTTGTCTTTAAGCAAGTCCGCAAGTTCCACGAGTCCTTCACCTGTTTTTGCAGAAATGCGCATGACCTGATAGCCGAGTTCTTCCCATGTCGTGATTCTTTCCTGAAAGTCAGGATCAGAAGAAGCTTCGAGGTCATATTTATTGATGACGATTACCGGAGTGATTCCTGCGACGTCGGCCTGGATCAGTTCGCGGTCGATGAAGCGGGGGCGAAACGGCGGTTCGTCTGGTGTTGTGACTAAAATTAAATAATCAAGATTGCTGGCCAAAAGCTGGGGAGCCTTGCCTTTTATGTTCCATCTTGCAAATGTGTTTTTGCGTGGAATTAAATTTATAACTTGTCCTTTGTCGCTGTTAATCGGATCAACTTCGATTTCTACAAAGTCACCGGGAGCGAGAGGGTTGTAATAGTCTTTGTCTGTTTTAATTACTTTTCCTTTGATTGTGCAGAGCCTTGTTTCTCCGTCGTCGCATTCGCAGGTAAATAAATTGTTTGTGCCGCTTAATACGAGTGCTTTCATAAATTATATTGTAAATGATTTTTAGGCTGTTGTCATCTTTAATTTGAATTCTCTTAGATTTTTGTTTTCTTTGAAACAGATGATTATATAAGTGGAATTTGATTGAAGTGCATCAAATTCC
>JAGHSB010000031.1 GCA_018066075.1 Candidatus Treponema scatequi | reverse complement strand
AGAGAAATCTTATTTAGGTTTTATGACAGAAATCAGTGTTAATTAAAATTCTTCAAATTCACCATCTAAAAAATCTGCTGCTGATTCGGCTGATCTTTCTTCATCTGGAGTTGTATCTTCATAAAATTCAGAATTATCTGAAGGTTTGTTCATTGTTTCCATTTGTTTTGAAGAGACTACTTCGTTGTCAAATACTTTGAAGATTCCTACAACCGAAACGAGTTCTTTTGCTGTTGCAGAAAGTTCTTCTGACATTGCTGCAAGTTCTTCTGCGGCAGATGCATTCTGCTGAACAACTGTATCAAGCTGCTGAATTGCAGATGAAACCTGTTCTGCTCCCTGTGTCTGTTCGCGGCATGCAACAGAGATTTCTTCGATGAGTTCTGTTGTGTGTTCGATGTCTGGAACAACCTGATTGATTTTTGTTCCTGCGTTGTCTGCAGAAATAAGTGTCTGTCCTGAAAGGTTGATGATGTCGATTGCAGCAGTCTTTGTTCTTTCTGCAAGTTTTCTGACTTCGTTTGCAACAACTGCAAATCCTTTTCCTGCATCTCCTGCACGCGCTGCTTCAATTGCTGCGTTAAGTGCAAGAAGGTTAGTCTGATCTGCAATTTCCTGAATGACTTCAATCTTTGATGCGATTTCTTTTACAGCTTCTACAGCACCTGTAACTGCTTCACCACCTGCGCGGCTTTCTGTACAAGTTGATTCTGCAATTGAACCAGTTTTTTGTGCATTGTCTGCTGTCTGACTGATGTTAGATGCAATTTCTACCATTGTGGCAGACATTTCTTCTGTTGATGCTGCCTGTTCAGAAGCACCAGAAGAAATTGACTGGCTTGAATCGCTGATCTGCGAACTTCCTTTTAAAACCTGTTCTGCAATTTCTTTTACTTTGATGATTGTCTTCTGCAAGATTTCGATGAATGCGTTTACTCCTCTTGTGAGTTGAGTAAATTCATCGTTGCCTTTTTCAGGAAGACGGTATGTCAAATCTGCATCTCCAGAAGAGAGATTGTCTACTGCTTTGTTGAGTCTCTGGAGTGGATGAACGATTCTGTGTGTGATTAAGAAAATAAATCCTGCAAGTACGATTGCTGTACAGAAAAGTGCGATGATTGAAAGTGGAATGAATATTTTGCGTGAAACAACTTCTGCTACTGTGAGAGGTTTTCCGAGGTAGAGTGTTGTTACGTAATTGTTCTGTTTGTCAAAAAGCGGAAAGTAGCATGAAATTGATTTTTTGTTTCCGATTTTGTTGATGATTGAAACTGGTTTTCCGTTTCTTTCAACTTCGTCGATGATTTCTGGGTTTGCAAGGTTTGTTCCGGCCATTCCGTCGATTGTAGTAAGCATACGAGTGTAGCCGTCAAAAATTGTAACTTCTGCTCCTGTTGCGAGCTTGAGTTTTTCGATTACGTCCTGAGTAGAAACTCTTTTCTTGATTGCAACTGCACCGATGATTTTGTCTCCGTTTCTGAGAGTCTCAGCGACAAACGCATAGATGCCCTGGTCATTTTTAGTGATGTTTTCTACACGAGTTCCACTTAAAGCCTTTTTGATTAAATCCTGTTCTTTAGAAAAATTGCCATATTCTGCAGAAGAGAAAAGCTGGCCTTTGCTGTTATAGATTGCAACTCCGTCTGCGCCAAGGTCAATGATTGCACTTTTACAAATGTTGTTTACGACGTCTTTTGAAATGTCAAAATGTTCGTAATCATATTCGTAAGTACGTTTTGCATTGTCGACAAAGCTGCGGACGCAGTAAAGATATGATTCAAATTCTGAATTGAATGTCTTTGCCCGTTCTTTTGTGTCTTCAATAAAATATTCCCTCAAGCCTTGATTGAGCCTCTGGGAAACAACTCCAATCATGACGCCTGAATACACCATGATTCCAAGTACGATGATAATTTCGATGTACTTAGCAACCGAGCTCTGTTTTTTCATATAGGTCCCTCTTTTAATATGGAAAATAATGAACATATCTATTATCGGCCCAAAAACCGAAATTTGCCATAAAAAAGTTAAATATCTCTATATTAGGTCTTTTTTAAGTTGAATTTGTGGAACTGCGTCTTTGTGCTTGCGAGGTCGTATTTTGGGTGGTGAAGGCTTGTTAAGGCTGACAAATGTTACGGTTTTTCGCGGTTGTTCCATTGACCAAAGGGGGATAATTCTTTATACTATGGTTTCACACTGTATTGTGTCGAATTATGTATATTAGGACTTGGCCCCGTTCGGTTCGAGTTCTATGGAGGTAAAACAAGTGGTAAAAATCAGACTTAAGAGATTTGGTGCCGCAAAACGTCCTTGCTACCGTGTAGTAGTTATGGATTCACGTGAACCACGTGACGGTCGTTGTATCGAAGAACTTGGTACATACCAGCCAATCGCTAAAGATGACAGCCAGATCACACTCAACGAAGATCGCGTTAAATACTGGATCGGAGTTGGAGCACAGCCATCTGACATCGTAGCTAAATTGATGAACAAGAAAGGCTTGGCTAAAAACGGTCAGTCAAAGTAATTTATAGGAGCTTGTAATGGAAAAAGACCTGATTGAATACATTGCAAAATCTTTGGTCGATGATCCTGACGCAGTTTCTGTAAATGAAACCGAAGGTGAACGAGGTCCAGTTTTGGAACTTAAAGTAGCTGAAGGTGATATTGGAAAGGTAATAGGCAAGTACGGTCGTATTGCTAAAGCTTTGCGCACAGTTTTGAGCGCTTCGGCAAGCAAAGACGGTAGACGTTATAGCCTGGAAATTCTGGACTAATCGTACTAATGGCAGTAAATGTTAATCTTGATGATCAATTAACAGTCGGTTTCGTTCGAGGGACACACGGTCTTTCGGGTGAATTTAAAGTAGAGAGTGCTTCCGGATTCTACGAGCATATCGCGGAGTTAAAAGAAGTTACTTTGAGGAAAGATGACCAGTCGAGAAACTTCAAAGTTGAATCGGCAGAAATTGGAAGTCAGACCTTGTATATGAAATTAGAGGGCGTTAATTCCCCTGAAGAAGCTAAAAAGCTCAACGGATGGGACATTAGGGTTTCTCGAAAGTTTGCAAAGCCTTTGTCGAAAGATGAATGGTACATTGCAGACCTTATTGATTGTACTCTTGTTTACGAGAGTAAAGACGGGCTGGACGGCGTAAGTGCCGGACTATATGAAATAGGTACTATCACAGACGTATTGGAAGGCGGATCAGGTGATCTCCTAGAGGTTACGCTATCCGAGAGTTGCAATATTCTGGCAGAAAATATCAAGAAGACTTCTTCTGGTAATCCTAGAAAAGTTCTGGTTCCGCTCAATAAAGAGCATGTAGGAAAAGTTGATATCAAAGCCAAAACAATACAGCTGATGCACCTCTGGATTCTGGAGTAATTCCATGAAATTTACAGTGCTGACCTTATTTCCTCAGATACCACAGGCTTTTTTTGAAAGCTCAATCATGGCCAAGGCGGTAGAAAAGGGAATTATTGCCTACGATTTAGTGAATATCAGAGATTTTGCTACTGATAAGCACAAGACATGTGATGACAGTCCGTATGGAGGAGGCGCAGGGCAGTTAATGATGACTGAGCCTCTGGGACGCGCGCTTGACAGCGTAAAGGCAAACCGCAAGCATGTTATTTATGTAACACCGAGCGGCAAGCAGTTTACACAGAGTAAAGCGTTAGAACTTAGTCGCAAAGACGAGCTCGTAATTGTCTGCGGAAGATACGAAGGTATCGACCAGAGAATTATTGATTACTATGTTGATGATGAGATTTCAATCGGAGACTATGTAATGTCGAGTGGAGAAGTTAGTGCAACGGTAATCATTGATACAGTGTATCGCTTGATTGACGGAGTAATAAGTTCTGAATCACTTGAAGAGGAAAGTTACAGCGACGGACTTTTGGAGTATCCGCAGTACACACGTCCACCAGTGTACAAGGACATGGAAGTTCCGGATGTTTTGTTATCCGGCAACCACGAAAAAATCCGAAAGTGGCGGCTGAAAAAGCGCCTTGAAAAAACACTTGCTAACAGACCAGATCTGATAATGCAGGCCAGACTCAAGGGACAGCTCACTGCAGAAGCCGAAAAAATGATTGAGGAAATTACAAATCAGGTTAGCGTAAAAGCAAACCTTAAAAAGAGAAAGCGAAAAACTAAGTAACTTTTATCTTGTTACTGGAGACTATAATGGATCTTATTAAAACTATTGAAGAACAGCAGAAACGCCCAGGCGCACAGCCATTCAATGTTGGTGATACAGTTTGCGTTAACTTCAAAATTATTGAAGGTAAAACAGAACGTATCCAGAAATTCGAAGGCCTCGTTATTGCAATGAAAAACGAAGGTGCTCGCAGAACTTTTACAGTTCGCAAAAACTCTTTCGGAGTTGGTGTAGAACGTGTATTCCCTTACAACTCACCAAGAATTGTAAAGGTAGACGTAACTCGTCCTGGTAAAGTTCGCCGTGCTAAACTCTATTACATCCGTGAAAAAGTTGGTAAGGGTTCTAAAGTTAAAGAACTTCTCGGAGCTGCTGCTGAAGCTGCTATGGAAGCTCGTAATGCTGCTGCTAACGCTGCTGCTGCATCAAAAGCAGAAGCTGCTGCTACAACAGAAAACAAATAATTTAACGCCGGTCTCGTACCGGTTTATCGTATGACAAATACTCATAGTATTTACATACATTCCCAGACTGCCCTTCCTAAAGAGAATGCAAATCTCATTAAGGAGGGCAGTTCTGTTTTAGTCAGAATACTTAAACAGACAGGGAACAATTCTTACATCGCATCTTTTGCAGGCGGAAGATTTACTGTCAATTCAAAAGAAGCACTCAAGCCCGGTTCTGCTTTCATGGCGAGAGTTTCTTTTTCTGACGGAAAACTCAATCTTTCAAAAATTCCATCTGAACAAAACACAGCACAAAACGCAGACGCAAAAAATGTCGTCACTTCTTCAAACGCCCTCACTTCTGATGTTGCCGCTCTCCTGCAGTCGCTCGGAGTCGCTCCTGATTCTGTTTCAAAAACTTTGCTCCAGACTTTTTATGCATCGGGTTCGCGCGTCGACGTGAACAAACTCAACAGGGCAAAGGCAGCCGCTTCAAAGTTTGAAGGCCGTGAAGACGAAGCTGCAGAGGCCGCCCTCATTCTTCTCGAAAAAGGAATCGAGCCGACATTTGAAAACATCAGCGACGTTCTCACCGGATTTTCTCTTGAGAAAAAATTTGAAGGAAGCGATTTTGATCACGAAGAAACGTTTGACGTCAAAGAAATTGAAGCCGAGCTCAGAAGATTTTTTAAAAGTCTAGTGGAATCTGACCGCGCGGGTAATTCGAGTGACGCGGGTAAAGAAACTGAAAACGTAAATGCGAATGATGCTGCTTCTTCTCGTGACGCGGGATTTCTTTCGGTTTTTAATCATCTTGCTTCGAAGCAGAGCGGGGATGGTGCGGGGCATTTTGTAGTCGTTCCGTTTGAGTTTGGGTTTGAAAAGGGCGGAAAGGCACTTAATGGGGATGGAGTTTTTAGAGTAATATTCGGGATTTCTGAAAAAATACTTAAAAAAACTGTAATAACATTAAAAATTAATGGAAATATCTGGAACTTTGTGGTATATTTACAAAAAGAGAATATTAAAAAAGTTAAGTTATGCCACTTTTCTGAACTATCGGTACACGAAGATCAAAATCTCTGTGACAGACTGTCGGACTTTTTGGGAGGCGTTCCTGTTGAAATGGAATCGCCTGACAAAGTGTCGGGCTTTGCTTCCGGTGAGGTTTTAATCAGCGTCGTAAAGGGGCTTGCATGATGCAGAAAGTTAAAAAGGCTGTTTCATTGAAGTATCCCGAAGGAGCTCCTGCTCCGTTTATTACGGCTAGCGGTAAAGGTAAGCTTGCAGAAAAGATTCTTGAAACTGCTAAAGAAAATGATATTGCAATTATCGAGAACAAGGACCTGACTGATTTTTTAAGTGTTCAGGAAATAGGAACTTGTGTCCCGGAAACTATATGGCCTGTTCTGGCAAAGATTTTTGCCTTTGTAATGCAGGAAACTTAGACAGCTTTTCGGAGGGTTGTTATGGCAGAAATGCAAAAAGTTAAATGTGCTGATATCAAGCTTGGAATGCGTTTTACAATGCCTGTCTTTTTTGATGACGGCAAAAACATGTTTCTCGCAAGAAAAAGATCAGTAAAAAAGTATCATGTTAACGCTTTAACTCGCTGGAATATTCCTTTCCTTCTCACAGCAGGTGAGATAATGAAAGAAGAAGACGCAGCAAAAGACAAAGAAATTGCAATGATGGCAAAGCGTGGAACTATGGCAGAAGGCGATCTTGAAGATCTCGACGATGTAGAAGAAATCGAAGAACTTGAAGACCTCGAAGAAATCTAGTCAGGTACTTAAAAATTCCATCTCAAGAAAAATCAAAATTAAAGAAACAGATAGGCTCATCGGGTGAAGTCCGCGCAAGGGAGTACTTTGTGCAGAACGGGTATAAAATAGTTGCCCAGAACTTCCGCTCGAAAACAGGCGAAATAGACCTGATTGCCGCCCGGGAAAATTCCATCATATTCATAGAAGTAAAGACCCTGTTATCAAGGGACCCCGAGCTTCTTGCCAGAGAACTCAATTCAAAAAAACAGAAAAGAATTATAGAAACCGCTAAATATTTTCTTGCAATTAATCGAGAATATAGTAACAGCTTAGTTCGATTCGATGTGGTTGTTATTGATATGCCAGGCTACCCGCCGGTGTACCATATAGAAAATGCGTTTGCGGAGTTCTCGTGATGGTTGCAGTAGAAACATGTGCACCTTGTGTTGAAATTGCGTTAGAAGAACCAGTAGAAATTTTATCGCCAAAAGTGGTAGAATTACGAAGTAAGATTCATGATGAAACTTACATCAATAATGCAATTCAGCGTATTGCTCAGGTAATTAGCAAAAAACTTGTAGAAAATCCTGAAGAATTAAAATTATCCAGTTAGTGAAATTGCGGGAAACAGAACTTTTTTAAGTTTTGGGTGATGGGAGATTTCACTAACTTCGGATGGTTGTTTTTTTTCGTGGAATTTTGGAGAACGATTTACAATGGCAAGAAATGACCGTCGCAGACACAATCACAAAAACTGGAACAACAACAATAACAACAGCAATAATCAGAATCAGAAAAATCAGAACAACAATTCAAGAAACAATGATCAGTCTCGCCAGCAGCAGAATGCCCAGATGAGGGAAAGATTTCCTCGTCCAGAAATCAATGAAGGCGAACAGCTTGCAGCAATCCGTGAGTTTAAGGCCCGCGGTACTGTATGTGCAAAATGCGGAAAGCCGATTGAAGATATGACAAGTGCAATGAGTGATGCAGAAGGAAAAGCTGTTCACTTTGACTGCGTTCTTGAAAGTTTAAAATCAAAAGAAAATATGCTCCCGGGTCAGCAGATGACCTACATCGGAAACGGCCGTTTTGCAGTAGTAACTTTTGAAAACCCAAGAGACTTGAAAAAATTCAAAATTGAAAAAGTAATTGAATACGAAGACAAAAGCAAACCGATCGAATGGCGCAATGAAATGGCTGATTTGTACAGTCAGGTTAAGTAAATTAATTAGGAATTAGGAATTAGAGGTGCTACTCGGCAAAGCCAGTCGCGAGATCGTCTCGAAGAAGTGATATGGCTTGGTAAGGGAGAAACGCGAGACGCGGAATTGTGCTACGCACGGGATGTGCGTAGTTGGGTATGAGATTTTGGGGTGGGTTGAAAATTTTTTATATTTACTATAATATTATTTTTGTCGCCGGGATGGTGGAATAGGTAGACACAAGGGACTTAAAATCCCTCGGCAATTCAAACGGCCGTGCCAGTTCGATTCTGGTTCCCGGCAGATATAAGACTCTCGTTTTTACGAGGGTCTTTTTTTTGTAATTGTCAGCGTGGCAAAAAAAATTGATTGTTTCTGTCCTCGGTCTGTGATAGGATGTTGCTATGTATTCAGATACTCATTTTCATTTTCATATGTTTGAAGAAAGTCTTCAGCCGCGTGTATTGCGTGAGATGGCAGTTCGCGATTGTTTTTTTGGACTCGATATTGGAACTCATTGTGATGATTTGATTTCGCGTCAGGATGGAATTGATAAGGCGATCGAAAAGTGCGCGGGTCTTGCAAGTGATGAGGGTGCGGTAAGAGAAACGGGCATTGTAAGTGATGAAAGTTTTAAAAAGTCAGCGGAAGGTTTGAGTAATGAAAATCTTTCTGGTGAAAAACTTAAATCGAAAATAAAATCGTTCATCAGATTTTCGGCAGGGATATGGCCGGCACCGGAAGCGATTAGAGACAGAAAAAATCAGATTGAAGTTTTGGAAAAGATGATTCGCGGCGCGGGTGCTGCGAGTGATGACAGTGGGGCAAGTTCCACTTATAAAAAAGTTGTGGCAATCGGGGAATGCGGGCTTGATCATCACTGGAATGTCAGTGGCGCTGACGGCAGGGCTGAAAGTGATTTTGACGAGGCGATGTTTCTGGGCGAGCGCGAAATGTTTGAGGCGCAGCTTGATATGGCAAAGAGGATGAAGCTTCCTGTTGTTGTTCATTCGAGGGATGCGTTTGACGGGACTCTGGAATGCATTAAAAACGTCGGATATGACAACGGCATTATTCACTGTTTTAGTTACGGGCTTGATGAGGCGCGGGCGTTTTTGGAGCGCGGGTGGTATCTTGCGTTTGGCGGGGGCGTGACTTATACGAAGAAGTCGAAGATGGATGCGATGATGGAACTTCTTCGCTTTGTTCCCGAAGAGAGGCTTTTGCTCGAAACTGATGCGCCGTATCTTGCGCCTGTTCCATTCCGGGGAACGCCGAACAATCCGCTTCTGATTGAGCACAGTTACAAATTTATTGCAGAGGTCCGGGGCGTGAGCGTCGAAAGCCTTTGTGAGACGGTGGATTCTAATATTAGAAAATTGTTTAAAATGTGATTTTTTGCTTTGTAAAATTCCACTTTTTGAAATAAAATGTAAGAATACGGAGTTTTTATGAAAAGATTATCTATTTGTTTATTTTTGATCTGCGGTTTTGCTATGTTCCACTTGAGCGCTCAGAATGTGCCTAGCCAGAAAATGGCTGCCGGTGTTTCTGGTCTTGAGGTTATGTCTTTTAACGGGGATACTACTTATGACCTTGCTAAAAAGCAGCTTGAAAAGTGGGAACTCAAATTTGATGATGCAGATTTGTTCTACAAGACAGAGCTGATAATCAGAAATTCGTATTTCAAGGGAATGGGCTGTAAGAAAATTACAATCGCATTTGACCTTAGAAGCCGTTATATTTCGAAAGTTGTTTTTGATGTAATTCCGGCAAGTGAAAAAGAACTTGATGCTTATGTTGCAGAACTTGCAAAGAAGTATCCATATGAAAAAGTTCTCAATCAGTGGAATGCAAAGAATGGATTTATCAAGAGAAACAAAAACACTTTGACTTTCTATTTTGATAAGAAACCGGTTGAAAAGAAGGAAGAGCCTAAGCAGGTTGTTCCGGATACAGCTGCGAAAAAATAATTTTATTCTTTAATTTATTTATCAGGAAAATTTAAAATGAAAATGTTCTCTAAAAAAGTGATGGCTGGTCTGATTTTTATATTGGGCGCTGCCTGTTTTGCTGATGTCAATGAACTTGATTTGTGCCGGGCAGTTTATGAACTTGATGTCGGAAAAGAAAATGTAAAAGTAGAAAATGGAAATCTTTATGCTGTTACCAGTTATGATGGTGAAACGTATTGGGAAGAACAAAGAGTTTGTTCTTTCGGGCACCTTATAACAGGTTATAATCCTGGAACTGGTGGCGGTCGTTCTGAATGGTGTTATACATATTTTATTAGAGAAGATGGCCGTCACATTCTCTGTATCTGGCATTTAATGACATCAGGAAGAATTGAGTGGTTTGACCAGCAGGAAAAATATTATGTCTGGCAGAAAGATAAGTGGGTTGAGTTAAAAAATCCTGGTTCGGAAAATTCCATCAAAGAAGTAATCGACTTTTGCAGCCAGCTGAAAAAAAGAAACATCAATTATTATTTCAGACCGACTGACTCACCGGAAGAAATTGAAATCGCTCCGATTTTTGATAAGTATGGTCCTTGGGTAAACTGTAATTTTAAAATGAAGGAGGACAAATTTGTCCTTAACAAAAGTGACCCAATGTATCAGATTGCGTTTGGTACTGTTGACGGTTTAAAATCAATTGACGATTGGAAAAATAAACTTGATGAAGAAGATAATCCTGTTGTATTTGCAGCAGCATTTAATTCTGATCCGGAAATGACAGAATATCTTTTACAGAATGGATTTAAACCGTTGCCGCAGGATATACATATTGATGTTGATTCCAGACATCCTCCTGTTCTTGATGCATGGATGGCCGGCGGAAATAATGATAAAGTTCGTGATGTACTTCTTAAATACGGATATGAGTTTGACGGGAATGTTTTAGTTGCAGCTTTTAAAAGAGATGATGAAAAAGAATTTTTAAAGTACGCAAAAGTTATAAAAGATTATGGACCGATTCTTGAAGAGCTTGGTTATATAGACAGACGAAATGGCAATAAAGAAAAACATAAAAAATATTACAAGCTTTTGAAAGATGCAGGATGTGACATCAATAAAGAAGCAGAAAAGTGCCGACATGCATTTTACTGGTATTATAGTGAAAAGCTAGATTTTGAAATGATTGAATATCTTTACAAATTGACAGGTGGCTTTCCGAGATATGTTTATGACAATGAACCGCCTGTAATTTTTGTTGCGAAGAATATTACTTATCGTGAAGACAGAAAAGAAAGTGATGAAAAATATCTGAACCTTCTTTCTCATTTATTTAAGCACGGATGTTCTGGAAACGATGTTGATGCTGATGATAACAATATGCTTTTCTATTTTGCAAATTCAAGTTCAAAGGCATGGCTTGAAATTGCAAAACTGTTCATTAAAAACGGTGCAGATGTAAATCATGAAAATAAAGATGGTGTTACTCCGATTGAATATCTTATGAATCAGCACAGAGATTATGACGGTCACTATGAGTGGAATAAAACTAAATATGAAATTCTTGATTTGTATCTTGCAA
Source organism: Candidatus Treponema scatequi (assembly GCA_018066075.1). GTDB lineage: Bacteria > Spirochaetota > Spirochaetia > Treponematales > Treponemataceae > Treponema_D > Treponema_D scatequi. Next base: position 4,625 of record JAGHSB010000031.1, on the reverse strand, counting down.
GCGGTGCCAGACCTGAAGACGGATTGAGAAACATTCATCAGTTGAATGCCGGTGATTATGCGCGAGTTAAAAAATTGCTTCTTGAATCAATAGGTGACTGCAACAGAAAAAATAAAAACGGAAATACAGTTCTTGCAGATGTCATGCTTAACAATAATGATACTGATATTGTAAAGTCAATGCTTAAAAAAGGTGCAAATCCTAATGTAATTGTAAAAGATACGGCCAGAAAAACATCAAAGCATCTTGTGTATATTTTTATAAATAGATATCTGTTCGTGAAATCGATAAAAGAAGCTGTTCCGGAATTTAAAGAAGTAATGACTCTTTTTATGAAAAACGGATTTAATGTAAATACAAAGATTGAAAGCGGAAAGACTGCATATCAGCATATTGTTGATGTATCTTTTCAATTGTATCCGCCTTCAGATTCCCTTGAGCTTGCAACATTCCTTCTTGAAAATGGGGCAGAGTGGTACTTTGAAGAAATGGAAGACGGTAAGAAAGTGAATGTTTCAGATAGAATCTATTCGGTCACAAAGACCAACTGGCAGTATGCAAATGCTGATGAAAAGGCTGCTTATGTTAGATTTATAAGAACTTTAAGACAGAAAGGTGCAGGGGAATTTTTGTCTGAAAAAGAACTTAAGAAACATGGCGTTCCTAAGGATGTAATGGCGGAAATATATAAATAAATTCGCATTTTTTTACCCGGTTACTATTCAAAATTTTGTTATTTCAGATTAAAATATAGTATATGTCTAACAACGCGTTAGGATTAGTATTAAGCGGAATTGAAACTGAATACGGGCTTCCGATTGTCAAAGGTGTAGACACTTTTTGTAATGAACATGATTTGGACTACTACATCTTTCTTGTTCATTTACAGGGAATAACGGATAAGGCAGACTCTTCTTATATCCAGCAACATGTAGGGCTTGCAAGATTACTTAATCCTGACACAGTTAAGTCTGTAATTACAACTGCAACTACAAGAAATCTTTTTCCATCTCAGGAAGATTACGCAAAATTTTTAAGACAGTTTAAGCCTCTTCAATCTGTAAGCGTCGGAAATAAAGTTCGCGGCGCTTCAAGCGTTACGATTAACAATTATACGCTTTATAAAAATCTCACAAAGCATCTTATTAAGAAACATGGCGTTAAAAAGTTTATGCTCGTTAAGATGTCTCTTTTTATTGCAGATATTGAAGAACGTGTAAAAGGTTTTTATGATGCGCTTGAAGAGAGTGGAATTTCAAAAGATAGCGTTACGATTGTAGAAACAGATTTTGTATACGGACATCTTACAAAAAATCTTGAAGTCTATAAAAATAAAAATGATGTTTCTTTTGAAGCAGTCGTTTGTCCTAATGATATTATTGCAATCGAAGCAATGGAATATTTCAACAAGATTGGAGTTGAAGTTCCGGGTCAGCTGAAGGTTGTCGGTTTTGATAACTGTTCATCTGCAATCAAATGTGAACCACCGCTGACAACTGTCGACCAGTGTCTTTTTGATCAGGGTTACAAAGCGTGTGAAGAGGCGATTGCAGTTTCTGAAACCGGCAAGCCAAAGAATGTAGTTGTAAAAGGAAACCTCAAGTTAAGATTGAGCTGTGGCTGTACACATACAAAGTCTCAGGTAAGAAAAGAAAGAGATGCAAGTTCTGTAATCGGTTCTGATTACTTTTTGTTAAGATCAAAGATTCATCTTTTGCAGAAGAGTCTTCAGAATGCAAAGACGACTATGTATGTAGGCGAATTAAAAGAAATGCTCTTTAAAGAATTGAAAGACCTTCAGGTTCCGTCGTGTACAATCGTTACTTACTACATTCCACTTGATATCAAAAACAAAAAATTTGAACTGCCTGAAAAAGCAAATATCTTTTTACATGTAACTTCAGACAAAGATACTTTCGAAACAGATGAAGAACTTGAATTTAATCCGCAGAAAGAAATAATTCCACAGAAGTATAATCCTAAGCAGCACATCAGACTTTTTACTCCGCTTATGAATGAAAAGTATCAGTTTGGATATGTTGTTTACGAACCTCAGGAATTTGATTTTATTCTCTTTCCGACTTTTACAAGTCTTATTACAAATGCAATTGCATCTACTTACGAACTTTTTGCATTGACTTCAAAGAACAACAAGCTTGAAAACATGTCTTGTACTGATGAAATGACAGGCGTTTTGAACAGACGTGGTCTTATCATTTACGGACAGAATGCACTTGATGAAGCAATCAAACTTCATCAGAAAGGTCTCGTAATTTTTGCCGACATGGACGGACTTGAGAAAATCAATGATACATACGGACACGAAGCTGGGGACACAGCAATCAAAGCAGAAATTGCAATCCTTCGTGAGACATTCAGAACTACAGATATCATTGCAAGATACGGCGGAGATGAATTTGTAATCATTGCTCCAAAGATGACAAAAGAAATATTTGAACTCAGATGTTCACAGATTGACAAGCGTTCTGCAGAATGGAATAAAACTTCAGGTCAGGAGTTTGAGCTTTCAATAAGTCTTGGCGGAACACCGTTTAACGAATCAATCTGCGATCTTGCAACTTTGATCAAGAAAGCAGATGCGATTCAGTATGAAGTGAAGAAAGCAAAGAAAAAGGCAAGAGGACAGTAACTGATTATCTTGATTAAAAACAGATTAATGTTATAAAAAATGCCCGCCGGGATGTTCAAAACCCGGCGGGCATTTCTATTGATGCTGGTTTCTAAATTGAAGTCAGATTTTTATTAAAGTCCGAAGAACTCGGCGTATGCTTTGAGGGCGCCGTCGTACTGTTTTGAGAGAACTGCTTTTGCGAGTTTCTTTCCGAGCTGTACGCCTTCCTGGTCGAAACTGTTTACGTTCCACATGAAGCCCTGGAACATTACTTTGTTTTCAAAGTGTGCAAGAAGTGCTCCGAGTGTTTTTGGGTTTACGCTGTCGCCGTAGATAAGGCTTGAAGGTCTTTCACCTGCAAAGCTCTTGTTAGGATTGTCATCTTTTTTACCGCATGCAAATGCAACGATCTGTGCTGTTACGTTTGCGCAGAGTTTTTTCTGGCTTGTTGAATCTTCAATTACAACGTCTTTCTTTGTCTGGTTTTCTTTGAATGCGATGAACTGCAATGGAACGATGTCTGTTCCCTGGTGGAGAAGCTGATAGAATGAGTGCTGTCCGTTTGTTCCAGGTTCACCAAAGATTACAGGGCCAGTTACATAGTTTAATGGAGCTCCGTCGCGGTTAACTGATTTTCCGTTTGATTCCATATCGAGCTGCTGAAGGTGAGCTGGGAAGCGGTTCAATGCCTGTGAATAAGGAAGAATTGCAGTTGCAGGATATTCTTCTGCGTTTCTTTCGAATACACCGATCAATGCATCGAGCATTGCAGGGTTTTTGAAAATATCTTTTTCTTGAGCGAGTTTGTCTTCTGCTGCAGCTCCTTCGAGAAATTCTGCAAATACTTTTGGACCAAATGCAAGTGAAAGAATTGCTCCACCTACAGCTGATGTTGATGAGTAGCGTCCACCGATGAAGTCATCCATGAAGAAGCATGCCATGTAATCAGGATTTCCTACGAGAGGAGATGTTTCTGAAGTTACGGCGATCATATGTTTTGAAACTTCACATCCTGCTTTTTTGATTGCATCTTTTACGAATGATTCGTTTGTGAGAGTTTCGAGTGTTGTTCCAGATTTTGAAACGAGAATGAAAATTGTTTTTGAAATGTCGATTGAAGCGAGAACTGAAGCTGCATCGTCAGGGTCAACGTTTGAAATGAAGTTAGCTGACATTTTGAAAGTGTCATTTGCTTTTGCCCAGTTTTCTAAAGCGAGATACATAGCGCGAGGACCGAGGTCTGATCCGCCAATTCCAATCTGACATACTGTTGTATATTTTTCACCTTTTTCGTTTACGAGTTTTCCGCTGTGAACTTTGTCTGCAAAGTCTGCAATGTCTTTCTGGATTTTAACATAGAAGTCGCGCTTATTAGTTCCATCTGCCAAAACATCTTTACCAAGCTGACCTCGTGTGAGCTGGTGCAATACCATTCTCTTTTCACCAGTGTTTACAACTTCACCGTTGTACAAAGCTTCAAACTTTTCTGCAAGCTGAGCTTCTTTTGAAAGATCTGCAAGTACACCGAGTACCTGTTCGTTAACATGTTTTGCTGCGTAATTATATTTAAGTCCTGCTGCCATTGGAACAGAATATTTTGCAACGCGGTCTTGAGCGTCTGGGCCTGCGAGTACGTCTGCAAGTTTTACAGAACCTTTGAGTGAAAGCATTTTTTTGTAAGAAGGAAGTGTGTCAAGATTTGACCATGTAATCATTTTGTTTGTCCTCTTTTAAGTGGAATTTGGAACGACGCGAGTCTCGGGTAATGCCAGAGTCTTTGGCTTTGCCGGAGTCACTTGTAGTGCCCGCGGAGTCCGAACTATGAATAGAAAAATAGTACCAAATTGCGTGGTTTTAGTGTAGTGGTGCGGTAAAGTGTGCTCGTGCACAGGAGAAGGGTTTTTGAAAGAAATTTTAGGGAAATTTTGATGTTTTTTTGGGAATTGGTAATATTTTTAATAACTATCCGTATTATATCACTAAGGACATTTAA
>JAGHSB010000047.1 GCA_018066075.1 Candidatus Treponema scatequi | reverse complement strand
AGCGGCATAAATTCTGTCTAAGAATTTGGTGTCAGTTCATACTATTTCTAGAAACAACAGTTTTGTCTTCGGGCATTTTTCGAGAGAGATTTTTTATTTCGGAGTAATATTATGAAAAAGTTTTTAAGTGGAATCGCACGCGCCTTGTGCGTGATGTCTGTCTGTGTGATTGCAGGATGCAGTTATGCTGGTGATGGTGGAAGTGGAAGTACGCCGCCAGTGACACCAAGTGGAAATGGTGGTTTAGTGGGTACACCAACAAACGGACAGCTACAAGGCGCTATTGCAAAAGAAACCTGGATGGCATCAAACGGCAATCTTATGATTGAAAATGCTTCAGGCCAGAAAGTTGAAATTACTAAAACAAGCGAAGTAGTAGTCATCCCAACAGGAACAGTAGCAAAAATCAACATGACACAAGAAGATGCAAAGGGCGATTTGTTTACAGATAGCCGCAAAGTAAAACTAAGCTCATTTGTAATGAGCCAGTACCAAGTAACAAGAGGCCTCTTCAAAGCCGTTATGGGAGAAGAGTATTTTACAAACTTAGGTACCCAGGCAACTGCAAACGGAACCGCAGACGAAAACCCTGTAACACAAATCAACTGGTTTGAAGCAATTGTTTTCTGCAACAAGTTAAGTAGACTGTGTCATCTTGAACCTGTTTATTCATACGACTTCAGTACAGACGGCAGTGGAAAAATGACAGACCCGGAAGACTGGTTTAAGGATACAACAAATTTAAGTGAAACAGTACCAACAAGCGATAGTTCAACTAATTACGCTAACTGGAAAGATAAAGTAGTAATCAATCTTAAAGCAAACGGTTACCGCTTACCGACAGAAGCCGAATGGGAATTCTGTGCAAGAGGCGGAGATCCTAATGAAGAAGACTGGGGCTATACATACAGCGGAAGTAACACTGTTACAGAAGTTGCATGGTATGAAGAAAATTCAAACTACAGCGGAACAAACATTGTAGGCTGTATGGACAAGGCAAACAAGCTTGGCCTATATGATATGAGCGGAAACGTCTGGGAATGGTGCGATGATTATTATAATAGCAACGTTACAGTAGATGATACGCAGTATACAGACAGTGAAGGCTATGTAAAAGACCCTCTTGTTGTGTTTGCCTCGTCTTACCGCGGGCTGCGCGGTGGTAGCTGGGAATTCAACGCTAGCTACTGCGAGTGTGGTTACCGGAAATTAAACAGCTCGTTTAGCCGCTTCAACTACTATGGCTTCCGCCTGGTTCGCTCAACAAACTGACGTTTGTTGGCTCTTTAAGGAAATTATTTAACATCTTCTGCATTCGCAGAAGAGAGAGTCCGCCGAGTAACACCTTTCTTAGTAAGACAAAGGTAAAATAATCCAAAAAAACTTGCTGTGCCTGCATCCCTTAACCGCAGGTACAGCAAAACCATCCTTCCAAAATTCCACTTAATCATTCCATCAAACCTTTCCATTCCCCCGCCCTAAAACATTGACACATTCCCCCTTGCGACTGTATATTGTAGTATTATGACTTCAAACGAACTTCGAACAAAATATATCGAATTTTTCAAATCTAAGGGCCATGCAGAAATTTCAGGACAGAGCTTGATTCCTGAAAATGACCCGTCAGTATTGTTTACAACAGCGGGAATGCATCCGCTTGTTCCTTATTTGCTCGGCGAAACACATCCGGCCGGAACTCGTCTCACAGACTATCAGAAGTGCGTGCGCACAGGTGATATCGACGAAGTAGGTGACCCATCGCATTTGACTTGCTTTGAAATGCTCGGAAACTGGTCACTCGGCGACTATTTCAAAAAGGACTCAATCGCATTTTCTTACGAATTTTTGACAAGCCCAAAATGGCTTGCCCTCGATCCGAAAAAAATCTCTGTTACAGTTTTTGCCGGTGACGAAAACGCTCCTCGCGACGAAGAAGCTGCTTCTATCTGGAAGGCAAATGGAATGCCAGAAGACAAGATCGCATACCTTCCGGCTTCTGACAACTGGTGGGCAGCAGGTCCTACAGGTCCTTGCGGTCCGGATACAGAAATCTTCTATTGGGTAGGCGAAGGCCTTCCTCCAGCTGGTTCCAATAAGGGAACTGACAGCGCAAACTGGATGGAAATCTGGAACAACGTTTTCATGCAGTATAACCGCGTTGACGAAAAAACTTTAGTTCCACTTCCAAAGCAGAATGTTGATACTGGAATGGGACTTGAACGCACAAACTGTATTCTTCAGGGAAAGACTTCAGTTTACCTCACAGAAGTTTTCCAGCCGATTATTCACACAATCGAAACTCTTTCTAACTATAAATATGGAACAGACGAAGAAAAAGACAAATCTGTCCGCATCATCGCTGACCACAGCCGTTCAAGCGTTTTCATTCTCGGAGACCAGAAAGGCTGCGTTCCGTCAAATGTTGGTGCCGGCTATGTTTTGCGCCGTTTGATTCGTCGTGCTGTTCGTCATGGAATGAAACTTGGAATCGACAAGGACTTCTTGGCTGACATCGCTGCCACAGTCGTAGAAAATTTCAAGGCTCCTTATCCGGAACTTGAACAGAACAAAGACAAGATTTTCAAAGAACTGACAGCCGAAGAAGCTAAATTCCGCCTGACCCTCAAAAAAGGCGAAGCCGAATTCCAGAAGCTCCTTCCAAACCTCATGAAAAACCCTAAAAAAATCATCTCAGGTAAAGTCGCATATAACCTCTACGAAACATACGGTTATCCTCTCGAACTCACCGAGGAGCTCGGTGCAGAAAACGGCTTTACAGTAGATATCGAAGGTTTCAAAGAAGCAGAAAAGAAACATCAGGAAGCTTCAAAGACAGCTGATGCAGGTGCTGCAAAGGGCGGTCTTGCAGAACAGTCTGATGTTACAACTAAATATCACACAGCAACACACCTTTTGCAGCAGGCATTGGTTAACGTTCTCGGCGACCAGGTTGCTCAGAAAGGTTCCAACATTACAAACGAAAGAATGCGCTTTGACTTTACATTCGAACGCCCTATGACTCCGGAAGAAGTTAAAAAGGTAGAAGAAATCGTAAATGAAAAGATTAAAGAAGATCTTCCTGTTACTATGCAGATTATGCCATTGGCAGATGCACAGAAAGCAGGTGCCCGCGCACTCTTTACAAATAAATACGGTGAGGATGTAAAGGTATATACAATCGGCCGTGATGTAAACAATGACTGGTTCAGCAAGGAAGTTTGCGGTGGACCTCATGTTCAGCATACAGCCCAGATCGGTGACTTTAAGATCCAGAAGGAACAGTCAAGTTCTGCAGGCGTACGCCGTATCAGAGCTGTGATTTCGGGCGGACTTCCGCTTGATCCTCAGTAAAATTAACTGGTTCCATGTAACCAAATATGTTAAAATTGTTTATTACTATTAGGAAGGTAAGAAATATGAAACGTTTACTTTGTGCTACATTATTTGCTGTTGCAGCTCTTACAGGAGCTTTTGCACAGGCTAATCTTCAGCCATTGGTTGTTGTAAAACTTAATGGTCACGAAACTATTTCCCTTAAGGACTTGAAAGATACTGTAGAAACTTATCAGACTCAGGCAAACAAAAAGTTTACAATCGAAGAAAAGAAAGAAATCCTTGAATCTTTGATTGACCAGAAACTTATTGTTCAGGCTGCTAAAAAAGAAGGTATTTCATTTACTGATACTCAGATTGACCAGTATTATCTCCAGAATATGTCTCAGATGGTAGGTCGTCAGGTAACAGAAAAAGAATTTGCTGACATTGTTCGTCAGACTCAGAATAAAACTGTTGACGAATTTCTGATGGCTCAGGTTCGCATGAATGTTGCTCAGTACAAGCAGTACCTCAGAAACCAGCTCACAGCACAGCAGTATGTAATTGCTAAAAAACAGGCCGAAATCAATGCAGTTCAGCCTTCGGACAAAGAAATCCGTGATTTCTACGAATTGAACAAATCAAAACTCGTTTGGAATGACATGATTCACATGTTCCTCGTTTCAGTTCCAAAAAATAACGATGCTCCTGCTGCAAAAGCTAAAATCGAAAAAATGATTTCTGATTATTCATCAGGAAAACTTACAATCGATGCAATGCGCGATGCTGGAAAAAATCCGGCAGCTGCTGGATATGTTGCAGGCGATATGATGATTGAAAAAACAGAACAGTATGCAACTGTTCTCGGAGTTTCTTATGAAAGAGTTCTTCAGATTTTTGGAGAACCTCTCTCAAAAGCATCGTCACTTAAAGAGACAGAAGGTGACTATCAGTTCTATGTATTGCTTGAAAAATATAATGCAAAGATGCTCGGCATTTCTGATGTAATTCAGCCAGGATCTAACCTTACAGTATATGAATACATCAAGGCTAATCTTGCTAACCAGATGAAGAGCGTTGCACTCGTAAAAGCTGTTCAGGATATTTCAAAAGAACTTAACGTTCCTGCAAATGTTGAACGCAAAAAGACTGGCGCAGAATTAGATAAACTTCTTACTTGGTAATCGGAGTTATCTGTGTCACGACGAAAAAGCAGAATTATTGCATTTCAGGCAATTTATTCATGGGATGTAAGCGGTGAGTCTCTCGAAGACTTGCTGCAGTTCTCATGGGTCGACTCAAAAGAAAATCTCGATGAAAGCGAACTTGCTTTCTCGAGAATTCTTATTGGTGGAACTATCGAGAATGCGGCTCCTATTGATGAATTAATCAAATCACATTTAAGCGCAAACTGGAATTTTGACAGACTCAATAAAGTTACGCTTTCAATTTTAAGAATCAGCGTTTACTCTCTTATGTATCAGAAAGACATTGCACCTTCCATCATCATTGACGAGGCAATTGATCTTGCAAAAGAGTTTGGACCAGACGATTCATTTAAATTTATAAATGCGATGCTTGATAAAATCAGCAAAGAGAATAAATAACGATAGAGGAAACTCAATAGTGAAAAACAGTCCGAAAACAAATGGCCTTAGAAAAAAATTATCTCTGATAATTTGTGCCGTTGTTTTTTGCGGCTGTTTTTTTTCATGCTCAAATAAAGTTACTGTCAATTCAATTACGACAACTCTCGATGAAGTTGACAGATACATTCTTCTCGAACAGACAAAAGATGCCGTTAAACTTTTGAAAAAGACTGACAAGAAAAGTCTTGCGCCAAACATCAGGCTCGGCATTTACAAAAGATACATGCAGCTTGGAGAAGAAAAGCTTGCAGAAAATCTTTTAAAGTCATGTCTTCAGAAAAATCCTAAAGACCTTGCAGTCAATGCAGTTTACACAAGTGTCCTTCTTAAAAAAGGAAAAATAAACGAAGCTTACTCTCAGAGTAAAAAACTTTCCGGAACAGAATACGCATCTTTATATGCAGAAGCACTTTTAAGAAAACAGATTTCAGAAGGCTCAAGATTATTTTACAAAGATTATTGCTCTGATGATTATGCTCCTGTATTTTACGATGCATATCTCGGATCAAAAGATACGTCGTGGCTCAGAAACTGCGCCGTTATCAGCCTTACAAAAGGAAATACTTCGCAGGCCCTTTCTTATCATCCTGCAGAGTTTTCGGATGCAGGCGATGCATATTTCTGGGCACTTGTTTCATATGACAATAAAAAATTTGTAGAAGCATCAGAAGATCTTTCGGCTGCAAAAAAACTTCTAAATTACGAAGAAAAGAAAAATGAAAAATTAATGCTGCGGGTATATTCACTTCTTGCAGATGCCTACATAAATCTTTCAGAAGAAAAACTTGCCGGCGATGAACGCGATTTGATTGTTACTCAGATAAATTCTTTCGGCGAAAATGCAGACTTCGATGAAGAAGATCCTGACTTTAGCAAAGAAAATCCGCGCACAGACATTATGAGCGTAATCTATCTCAATAACGCACTCTGGTGTCTTACAAAAGATGATTACAAAGGCGCATATGACACTTTAAATTTCGTTGTCAACAAATGGCCTGATTACGTTCCGGCCCTCATCGCATACGGAAACTTCGCATACAATTCCAACCAGCGAAAACTTGATGATCCTCTTACTCTGGAACTTCGCAAACTCGGCATCCTTTCAATGGATATGGAAGCCTTTGACAATCTTCCTCGTATTCCAATCGAAGACGCACTCGATAAAATGAATTCGAGTCTCGACAGATTTAAAAATTATGATCTCTATGTTGCGATGCTCGATTTGAAAGATAAAAATACAAAATGGAATTCTGTAAAGGCAAGGCTTGCAGAAATCTATCACATCATCGAAATAAATACTCTTGCAACAAATTATTATCCGCCAGAAATCGCACGCTATGCAGTTCATTCAATTATTGCGTGTGACAGAATTGATGAAGCAGAAGATTTCTTCAAAAAATATTTAAAACGTCGTTATGATATTTCTGCGTCAGATAATTATTATGATGGAATTTTCAGAAACATAAGCCGCATGCAGACATGGGAAATAGAATATGCTGCATGGTTTGCAGCACAGAAAAAACAGGCATCGCTTTCAGCGCGTCTTTATGAATATATTGTCTTCAACGAATACATTCAGGATTCAAAACAGGTAAAAGAAATTTCGCCTCGTGCAACAGTTCCTGCAATGATGAACCTTGCAATGATTTATTCCAGCACAAGACAAAAAGAAGATGCAATCAAAGTTTACGGAAAAGTTTCTGGCCGCGTAACTGATACTGATAAAAAAGCAGAAAGCCTTTATCGTATTGCCGTAATCTATTCTGAATTAAAACAGAATGAAGAAGCAATTAAATATCTCAAGTACGCAATCAAACTTAATCCTTCACACTCCAAAGCGCATCTTCTTTTAACAGATCTGTCAAAATAAAAATTATTTTTCGATTACTGCGATGATGTCTGACTGTTTAACGATCAGATATTCTTCGCCGTCCATTTTGATCTGTGTTCCTGAATACTTGTCATACATGATTGTCTGACCAGGTTTTACAGTTACAGGATCTTTTTCAGTTCCAGGTCCTACAGCTTCAACAGTTGCAGTCTGTGTTTTTTCCTGTGCAGCGTCTGGAATGATGATTCCTGAAGCTGTTTTTGATTCTGCTTTTGCAGGTTTTAAGAGAACTCTGTCTGCCAATGGAATAATTTTCATCTATGTGCTCCTTAAAATTATTGTCTTTAGATACCTAAAATATAGTAATTTAAGTGGAATTTGGTCAAGAATTTGCTCCCAAATAATACGCAAAAAAAATGTAAAAAATTTGCAAAATTTTCAAAAAAAAGATAAAAAGTTGTTGACACAAAATATTAAAAAGTGATATATTCACATCACTCGCGCATAACACGAGTAACACAAAAAAGAGTGCAATACTCTATTATATGTTAACAAAGCGCAAGCTTTGAATCGATCTGTGAAAAAAAATCAGGGAAGGAAAGAAAGAGTAAGGTCAGCGTGAAGCACGGAAGTGCAGAACGATTGAATGAATTAACGGGACTCGATCAGCAGAGGCTGAAAGAGTATAAAC
>JAGHSB010000036.1 GCA_018066075.1 Candidatus Treponema scatequi | reverse complement strand
AATATGCGCCGGACATCGAGGAGTATTCGATTGATGAGTCGTTTTTGTTTTTTGACGGCTGCAACTGGAGTGTAGAGGAGTTTCATGATATCGGGATGGAACTTAAAAGGCGCATTTACAAAGAAGTCGGAATGCCGATCTGTGTAGGAATTGCTCCGACAAAAACTCTTGCAAAACTTTACAACAAGAATGCAAAAAAACACGGCGGCGTTTACGTCTACGAAGAAGACAAAGTAGATGCACTTCTCGAAGAAACTGATGTAGGCACAATCTGGGGAATAGGACCTGCACGAGCATCAAAGCTTCGTTCCCGCGGAATAACTAATGCACTCAGATTAAAAAACATGAATCTTCGCGATGCTAAAAAACTTTTGACGATTCAGGGATATGCAACTGTCGAAGAATTAAACGGCAAGCGAATGATTGATAAAGTCGTAAGAACTAAAAAAGATGTAATCACTTCAAGCCGTCAGTTTTCTCAGAAAATCTATGACATAAAAACTCTCGAAGTAGCTTTAGTTCAATATACAGAGCTTGCAGTAGAACGCCTCAGACAGCAGCACTCTGAATGCAAGGCTGTTCAGATTTACATTTCAACTTGCAACTATTATTCAGACGACGAATCTTCTCAGTACTCAAACGGAATGATGGTAATCCTTCCGCGCCTCACAAGTTTTTCACCAGACATCGTCCGTGCCGCAGAGCTTGCCCTGCCGCGCATCTTTCGTGAAGGCTACGGCTACAAAACAATCCTCGTAACTTTATGCGACCTTTACCCCGAAGCCTTCCAGGGTGAACTCTGGATCGACCCTCTTCAGGACATCAAAAAGCGCAACTTCATGAAGAGCCTCGATCAGCTTTCCGCCTCCTACGGCCGCCAGATTCTCCACGTAGCCAAAGGCATCCGCGAAGAAGAATGGTCCATGAAGCGCGACTACCTCAGCCCCTGCTGGACCACAAGGATAGATGATATTCCAAGAGTTCGATAGCTGGTCAATTCGATGAATGTTTTTCATTTGAACAGGAAAATTTTTTGACACAGATGAACAAAGATTATCAAGCAGATTGCAAAGCCTCTTGAAATGCAGAAACTTCTTGAAACGTTGGTTAGATTTTTGTAATATTTGATTTAACTTAATTAAAAAGGTAAATCAAATGAAAAAATTCCCTACATTAATAGTATTCTCAGTTATTTTATCATGCGCACTTTTGTCATGCAGTTCAAAGTTTAAGAAAAGTGGAATTGAACAGGCTCTTGGTCTTGAAGCAAAAGTGTATGAGTTTGAAGCTGCTGTTTATGACAAAGCGTTAAATGGAACTGAAACTGCAAAGTTGAATAAAGGTGATTATGTTAAGTTTCTTGAGTTCTCAAAAGGAAAAAACGGAAAGCCAGTTGCCCGTGTAATGTTTGAAAAAGAAGGGAACAAGGCAGAAGGCTGGTGTGAAGTAAAATCTTTGCAGCTTAATAAAGATGATTATGAAAAGATTGCTTCTGACTGTTTAATGGGGCTTGATTATGTTTATGAACTTTTAGGGCCTGATAAAAGTGAAAAGATTGCAAATCTTGGAGATTGCTCTAAACTTTTTTCAAATATGATTGAAATCACTCATGAAAAAAAATCTGATGTAACAAAATTAATTAAAGCTCTTAACAGAGTTAAATACTGTGCTGCCCAGTGGTGCAGTTACGATGATGATTTGATTGATTCCCCAGTTTATCTTGCTGCTAAATATAATTATTATCAATTGTTTACTGATTGTTTTACTTGTAATTATGACGATGTTTATCAGCCTGAAGGCCTGACAATTCCTGCATGTGCTGTAAAAAATAATTCAAATGACGTTTTAGTCTCTTTGTTATTATGTAATTATATCGATGGAAATGTTGACGCCGGAAACGGACAGACACTTTATGAGCTTGCATGTTCTGTAAACAATAATAAGGCAAAAGAAATGCTTTCTGCATCGTTAGATGAAAAAGATTATATTGATGCAGTGAAAGCGATATTGAATATAAAAGAAGAGCCGAAAGATAAAAAATATGAGTGGAATGTATGTAAGGCAATGGAAGATGAATCATTTACGAAAGATTCTTTTGATGCGTATATTAAAGCGGATGCCAATACAAAAATTAATATGCGTAAAGAGCCTGATGTCAATTCAGAAAAAACAGGTATAGTC
>JAGHSB010000079.1 GCA_018066075.1 Candidatus Treponema scatequi | reverse complement strand
GTATTAAAACTTGCTTTGCCTGCAAGAAATGCAGTCACGGTACAGAAAAGAATCAGTGCACCAAGACCTGCAATAATACAAATTAAAATCTTATCAAGAGAGATTTTCATTTTAGCCCCTGAGATTGTAAGGGTTTACCATTCTTCCGTTTTTGAAAACTGTGAAATGGCAGTGAGGACCTGTACTCTGCCCCGTACTTCCAACATAACCGATTACAGTATTTGTTGTTACGTAAGTTCCTACAGTTGCTTTTGAGAATTTACTCATGTGACCGTAGAGAGTTTTATATCCTGAATGATGTTTAATCATTACGTAGTTTCCGTAAACGTTTGACCAGCCTCTGTAGACGATTGTTCCTTCCATGCCGGCATAGATTGGAGTTCCAGTTGAACATGCCATGTCGATTCCACCGTGGAACTGTCTTGAACCGCCAAACGGACTTCTTCGCCATCCAAAGTAAGAAGAAATTCTGTACCAGCTGTGAATCGGTTTTCTGAAAAGATCTCCGTTGATTTCCTGACGAGTGATCCAGTCGAGTTCTGCACCAGGAACGAAAATTGACTGTCCTGCATTGAAGCTTGCTTCGAGTGCAACGTGGTTTACGTTTGCAACCTGATCTGCATCTACTTCATATTTTTCTGCAATAGTCTTTGGAGTTTCACCGTCTTTCTTTACGTTATATAAGATTCCATCGAGTGAAGGAATCTTGATGTTTGATCCGATCTGAATTGTTCGTGTTGCGTGAATGTTGTTTACGCTGATGAGTGTATCCTGAGAGAGTCCGTACTTTTCTGCAATGACTCCGATCATGTCACCTTTTTTAATTCTGTATGAGGTATAGTAAAGTCCGCCGTCGATGAGCTGTTTTTCTGCATCTTCGAGAGCAAGAACATCTTTTCTTGATTCTTCTGCAAGAGAAGCGAGATCTAAATTTTCTGATTTGTCCTCAGTGGAATTTGGATCGAGAGCTTTCTCGATTTTTTCCTGAGTATCGTATTGAGGAACGGCAGACATCTCAAGACCACCCTGGCCATTGTTGATTGCTTCTGTCTTATTATGTTTAATAGTCTTTGCACAGAAAGTTACCGAACCGGCAACGAAGGCAGCAACACAGAAGCTTGCAGAAACTTTTAAAATAATCTCAGTCTTTTTAGTCATAGTATCTATTTTACCCCATTTTTTTATTTATGCCAATCAGATACGTCTCAAACGACTCACGACGGCATGCCTCAGGCTTAAACCCCTTGGCTGTTGTAAATACTTCGCGCATTTTCTTAAGAAGCTTCTGCTGGTCACCGTTCTGGAAAATCTTTACGCAGAAGTTTCCACCGGTTTTGAGCATAGTTTCCGCATACCAGATGGCCATTTCTGCAAGAAACTCGCTTCCAGCAGTGTCTACAGTCCTGTTTCCCGTTGTCTTTGGAGCAGCGTCACATACAACGAGGTCATACGGCCCTATTTCTTTAATCTGGTCACGAATTGCTTTTGCAGTCAAATCTCCCTGAATAAATACCAGATTGTCGCCCTTTACGTCCTTTGCAAGCGGATTCAAGTCGCACGAAACTACTTTTCCAGTTCCGTCCATCTTGCGCATCAAAAATGTCGTCCAGCTTCCAGGACTCGAACCAAGGTCTAAAACCGTATAATTTTTCTTTATCATCCCGAATTTCTCGTCGATTTCCTGAAGCTTATACACCGAACGAGCCGGGTATCCTTCCGAAAACGCTTTACGAGACCAAAAATCAGGCTTTTCATAACTATTAGCAGACATATAAAGAGATTATCGGCTAAAATGTCCAAAAAAATTACTATCCTACACAAAATGAAGAAATTCCACTATAATTAACTTATGAACATTTCAGAAATCAGAAGCAAAATCGAAGACAACCTCAACAACTTTCTCCCTAACGCAATCAACGCGTCGTGGACAAATGCAGCGTTCGGTCAAATTCCACCTGCAGTAAAAGAAAAGCACATCAAAGAACTTCTGACTCCTTGCCGGTCGCTCATGTCGCTCGGTGGAAAGCGCTGGCGTCCTCTTTTGCAGGTGCTTGTTGCAGATATGGTTTCGCGCGCAAATAAAAACGACGCCGGTGTTGAAACGGCATTTAAGCTTACTCCGCTTGTGGAATTTGTTCATACCGCGAGCCTCATTCACGATGACATCGAAGACGCAGCTGACACAAGACGTGGACAGCCTGCAGTTCACATTACATACGGACTTGATACTGCGCTCAATGCAGGTGCGTGGCTTTACTTTGTAGCGCCGACAGCAATCGATGCGCTTGATCTTTCTGATGAAAAGAAAAATCTTTTTTATTCTCTTTTCACAATGGAACTTCGCCGTCTTCATCTCGGTCAGGCAATGGACATCTACTGGCACAGAAATCCTGATGTGTTTCCGACAAAAGAAGAATACCAGGCAATGGTTCAGAACAAGACAGGAACTCTCTCGTGCCTCGCAGTTTTAACAGGTGTTCTCTGTGGCGGCGGTACTCGTGAAGAAGTAATTAAGGCCGGAGACATCGCCCGCGGAATCGGTGAAGGATTTCAGATTCTTGATGACGTTCAGAATCTTACGACAGGAAACCCTGGTAAAAAACGCGGTGACGACATCGTAGAAGGAAAAAAGAGTCTTCCTGTTTTGATGCACATCGAAGAAAATCCTCTCGACAAAGATAAAATAGCTGCTTGCTTTATAAAAGCCCGAAAAGAAGGTATAATGTCAGACAGCGTTGAAGAATGCATTTCGATTCTTGAAAAAGGCGGATGCATCAAGAATGCTTTTGAAAAAGGACATTCACTTGTCAGAGAAAAATCACTCGAGCTTGTCAGAATGTTTGAAAAAAGCGATGTACTTTCTGAAAGCGCACAGGCAATCGTTGATCTTTTTGAATCGATGCTGCCTAAAGTGGAGAGATAATGATAGAACATGCAGAAACATTAAATACACAGGCTATTACGCTTGCGCAGAACGGCGATTTCAGAGAAGCAATCGCATGTTTCAAAAGAGCAATCGTTGTAGAAAAAAAGAATTATCTTCTCTGGTTTAACCTCGGTGTTACTTACAGAGATGCAGGCGAGCTTCAGTCAGCACACGAATGCCTCATGAAAGCATTTGACTTAAATGACACTGACCGCGATGTAATTGAAACAATTGCTCTCGTTGATTTAACTTTGCAGGACTATGATGAAGCGCTCACATTCTGCTGGACGGGACTTGATTACTATCCTACTGACAGCCGCCTCTGGAATACGCTCGGTGTAATTTTCTTTAACCAGTCAAATTACAAAGAAGCAGCAGAATCTTTTGAAAGAGCAATTACAATCAATCCGTACTATTACGATGCACTTTTCAATCTTCGTGATACATACGACGAACTTGGAAACAAAGCAGGAAAAGATCTCTGCATTCAGAAAATGAAAGAGATCAAACATACTGACAACGACTGATTTATAAACGGAGACTTCAATGCAGAAAAATGCAATTGTACACGATGTAAATTCTACTGACTCAAAAAATAGAAAAGTAATTCTTGTCGAGCCTATTGCATTTGCAGAATGTGCACACTGTCACGAAAACTGCACAAAAAGAATCCAGACTCTCTTTGCTGTAAATCCGAAAAACTTTGAAATCAAAAACGGTTCACTCGTAATCATTTCAACATCAAAAATCCAGGAAGCAATTCAGAGCATCATCTCACTTGTATTTCCAATCGTGATGGCAATTGCAGGCTTTGTTCTTTCTAACCCGATATACAGTTTCTTTCAGAGCATAAAAAAAAGCGGCGCATCAAGCACCGCCTGTCCAGAAGGAACTAAATCCCTCATCGTAATTCTATTTTTTTCACTTGCATCGTTCATTGTTTTAATAACTTCACGCGCAAGAAAGCTTCTCATCTATCCAGAAATTACAGATGTTCTCGAGCAAGCTGACTGATTTCGTCAGCCATCTGCATGAGCGGAACCTGTTTCTGAACTGCTCCCATTTCGTAAGCAACTTTCGGCATTCCATAGACAATCGAAGACTTTTCATCCTGACCTAAAGTCCATGCACCTTCAGTACGCATTGCAGCAAGCTCACTCGCACCGTCCCTTCCCATTCCAGTCATGATTACACCAAGCGCATTGTTTCTGAAAACTTTTGCAACAGATTCAAAAAGAACGTCTGCAGAAGGTCTGTGTCCGTTTCTCTGTGGTTCCTGTGAAAGTCTTACATAGCAGTCAAATCCGATTTTCTCAACATAGATGTGAAAATTTCCAGGAGCGATATAAACATTTCCGCTCTGAAGTTTCTGACCGTCAATTGCTTCCTGAACATTGAGTGGACAAATCTTATTCAAACTGTATGCAAATTCTTTTGTAAATCCTGCAGGCATATGCTGAACAACAAGAACTGGCTGCTTCATATGAGGATCAATCATCTTGAACACATCACGAAGCGCATTTGGTCCGCCTGTTGAAATACCAATTGCAATGACTTCAATCTTTCCGCCTGCACGAAGAGGCTTGATGACAGAAGGTTCTTTCTTTTCAGGTGGATTCCATGTAAATGATTTCTGAACAGGAACAATCTTGTCTGTAATTTTTTCAACATTCTGTTCCTGAAGAGCTTCAAGTTTTTCTTTATTTTTTTCAAGGACAAATCTTTCTGCTTCACGAAGCTTGATCTGTCTGATGAAGAAATCTGGTTCATATACATCTTTTCCATGCATGATTGCATAGGAAAATCCGTATGAAGAAATTAATTCGACGAGATGGTCTGCAACAGAAGAAAGATCTGCAGTTACAGATCCGTTTGGTTTTGTTAAGAAGTCAGAAGCGCCAAGTTCAAGTGCTTCCATTGTAACAGGAGCACCTTCTTCTGCAATACTTGAAAGAATGATTACAGGAACATCCCAGTGTCTTGCTTTTCTCTCTTTAAGAAATTCAATACCGTTCATTACCGGCATTTCAATATCGAGAACTACGACATCAGGTTTAAACTCAGTTACTTTTTCAAGGGCGAGCTGACCGTTCATTGCTTTTGCACAAACATTAAGCCCCTGTGTATTTTCAATAATGCGTGAAATGAGATTGCGCATCAGCGCAGAGTCATCGCATACAAGAACTGAAATATCATCTTTCATTTTTTCCACCAAATATTTTTAATTTAATTTACGTTTTTCTGATATAAGCAAGCCCACTCAGTTTTCAAAAACTCAAACTTTGTGTTCATTCCGAACAAACTCTCTGAATGTCCGATATAAAGATACGAATGAGGTCCAAGCGCATCATAAAATCTGTTTACAACATTTGTCTGTGCTGCTTCATCAAAGTAAATCAAAACGTTGCGGCAGAAAATTACATCAAGTCCTTTGGCCCCAGAATCGTTTTTCAAGTTATGATAGTCGAATTTGATTTTATCCATCAATTCTTTTTTGGCCTGATAACCGCCGTCTACCTTTGTAAAATATTTTGCAAGATAATTTTCAGGAATACCGGCAATGCGTGCATCAGGATAGAAACCCTGCTTTCCAACCATGAGTGATTTCAATGAGAGATCTGATGCTGTTACCTGAAATGTGTAAGGCGGAGGAAGGATTTCAGAAAGAATCATCGCAATCGTATAAGGCTCTTCACCTGTCGAACAGCCTGCGCTCCAGATTCTGACAACCTTATCACCTGATTTTTTCTTTTCTTCGAGAATATGCGGAATTACATAATGCTCAAGTGCATCAAAATGAGGCTGGTTTCTGAAAAATCGTGTCAAATTAGTTGTAACTGAATCAAGAAGAAGTTTCATTTCTTCTTTGTTTGATACGATTAACTCATAATACTCTTTTAAAGAACTTAGATTTTTTTCCCTAAGTCTCTCTTTTAAGCGGCTGTCCAAAATTGATCGGTTTGTATCCGAAAATGTAATGCCGCTTTCGTTGTAAATAACCTTTCGAAATAGCTCGAAATCGCTGTCGCTTAAAACTTCTACCATAATATAAATTATACACTCGAGTACTTAAATTGTAAAATTTTATCTTTTGTTTCTATTTATGGAATGTTGTTATTGTCACAGTTCCATTTGGAGTAATGCAGCTGATTTTCCAGCCTTCGTTCAAGATTTCCTTGATCTGTCTGTCAGCAACTTTGTCTCCAACCTTGTTAATGTAAGTTCTGACAAGAGTCTGAGTCTCTGTTTCCTGCATTTTCGGCCCCCTTTTTTATTTACATCTGTAAACGAGCTTTATGTACAATCTCCCTATCTAAATAAACGGAATTTTTGCCTTTTTTCCTTAATCCTTTTTATTTTAAGTGGAATTTGCCCGACCGCGACCCCAAATAATTGCCAAAAAGACTCAATATATGGTAAAATACTCAAATTATTATTAATTTAAAAGGACGTTTTTATTATGAAAAAAGGCTTTTACAGCATTGGTACAATCATTATTTTGCTTTTAGCAGCAATAATCTTTGTTTTCGTTCCTGCAATGGCAGGTGTGGAAGGTAAAGCAGGACAGCTTCCTGACTACGGCAGCTACAACGGAAAACCTATCCGCTACGAAGAAAACTCACCATTCTATAATGCAGCAATTCGCTGTATGGAACAGTACGAACAGCAGGGATACAACTTTTCAGATCCAACTTTCGCATCCTTCCTTTATACACAGGCTTTTGAACAGGCTTTCACAAATGTAGTAGGCGGATATGCCCTTACTTATTTCTCAGAAAGCACAGGCTACAAAGTTCCAGAAACTGCAATCGACCGCAGAATCAGACAGCAGGAACAATTCCTCGACATCTCCGGCGAATTCTCACCAGCAGTTTATGAAGCACTCAGCGAAACAGACAAGAGAAACTTAAGAAAATCAATTGCAGAAGAACTCACACAGATGAGAAGCTACGAAGACATCTTCGGTTCACTCAATGAAGTTGGAAACAGACCACTTTATGGACTTAAAGCTTCTACTTCAGAAATTGATTTCATTAACAAAATGAGTGACAAGCTCTATGCTTTGGATGCAGCTGCATTTGATATGTCAAATTATCCAGATTCAGAAAAAGTTGCATTCGGAAATGCTCACAAAGATCTTTTCGTTAAATATAACCTTAAAGTAATCTCTTGCGATACAGAAGCAAAAGCAAAAGAAGTTCTCAAACGCATCAAAAACTCAGAAATCACATTTGAAGATGCAATTCCTGAATATTCAACAAAACACTACGGTGATCCAGAAACTGGCTTACTCAGTGCTAACTTCAGATATCAGCTCGACAATGCCTTCACAAAACCAGAAGACATTGAAAAAGTAACTTCACTTGCAACTAGTGATATGTCAGAAATCCTTGAAACAGCATCTGCATGGTGTATCTTCAAAGCAACAGATGCTCCTGTTCAGCCAGACTTCACTGACAGTTTCATCGTTTCAAATGTTTACGATTACCTCAAGACAAGAAAAAAATCAGTTATCGAAAATTACTTCGAAAACCAGGCAAAAGATTTCGTAGCAAAAGCAAATGCAGACGGATTTGAAACAGCTTGCAATACATTCCCTGTAAAAACAAACTCATATCCAGCATTCGCCCTCAACTACAACAACACATCATTGATCGGACACAATCCACTTTCTGATGACCAGCTTTTGAGTTCAGCAGTTACAACAGATGATTTGTATAAAACAGCTTTCAAACTTAAGAAAGGTGAAGTATCAAGCCCAGTTGTATTAAGCGGTTCAAACATCGTAGTTGTATTCAGATGTTCAGATATCGTAACAGCTGAAAAAACAAGTGCAGACAGAGATGCTTGTGCAAATACAATCAATGTATCATCTAAATCTTCCATCAACTCAACTATTCTTGCAAGTGACAAGATTAAAGACAACTCAGCTGAGTTTATGAAAGTATTCTTAGGAAAACGAAGCTAATTCTTTTTTATGAATAATAATAACTTTGGTTCTTCACAAAATGAAGAACCAAAAAGCGAAGCGCCTTGTTTGTTGCAAAATGAACGGGGCGTTTGCGTTTTATACAAAGAGCGATATCTTTACTCTAAGTATGATCCTTCGAAATCAATTAAAAATATAATTTCAAATCTTACAATTAATCCAAACACATTAGTTTTAATTTTCAGCCCAGTCCTCTGGCATGGACTCGATGACTTGTTCTTAAAAATGCAAACCGGCTGTCAGATTGCTGCAATCGAATACGATGATCAGCTTTATAAACTCGCAGACAGCAAACTCAAAGAACTTCAAAATAATTACTCAGATAATTCATCTCAAACATACAACACAAATAACTCAAATATTAATTCACTAATAAACAATATTCATCTTTACAACAAAAACGAAATCAAAAGTTATCTCAACTTTATAAATACATCACATTTCAAAAAAGTAATTCGCATCGATTTTTCAGGTGGAACTTATTTTAACCGCGATTCATTTGAACAGATTTATTCTGTAACTCAGTCAGTAATCGACCAGTACTTCAAGAACAAACTTACTTTAATCAAATTCGGAAGACTCTTTTCAAAAAATATTTTCAAAAACTTAAAGTCTTTTGACTCAAACACATTCCTTCTTCAGGATTTTGAAAAGACAGTTGATAAACCTATTTTAGTATTAGGCGCCGGCGAAAGTCTTGATAAAACGATAAAAGAACTTAAATCCGAACCATCAGATAAACCGAATAAAACAACCACTTCAAATACATTGACATCTTCTGATACATCTATCACTTCCACTATCCGCGACAATTTCTTTATTCTCGCAGTCGACCAGGCTCTTACACCATTACTTGAAAATAACATCACTCCTGACGCCGTAGTCGCAGTAGAAGCACAGCTTGCTATTGAAAAAGCATATATCGGTAAAGCCATAAACTCAGGCATTCCATTAATTCTCGACCTTGTAAGCCGCAATCACATTCCACAAATTACAAACTCTAAAAAAATATTTTTCATGTCTGACTATTCACAGATTAACTTTCTCAAATCACTTTCAGACAAAAACATTTTACCAGAAGTAATCAAACCGCTTGGATCTGTCGGACTTGTTGCAGCAGAAATCGCATTAAAACTCAGAAAAGACAAATCAATTCCTGTTTTCGTTTCAGGCCTCGACTTCTCTTACACAGCCGGAATCACGCACGCAAAAGGAACAGTTGCCCACAAAAGACAGCTTTCGCTCACATCAAAGTTAAAATCAATTTTCAATTTCAATTCGGCTTTCTCTACAGGTACAACTGCAACTTCAGACAAATCAAACAATAAGATGATTACAACAGTTGCACTTTCAAACTATGCAAAACTTTTCAGAGACATTTATTCAGACGAAGAAAACCTTTTTGACACGACTGTTTCAGGACTCCCGCTTGGTTTAAAGCAGAAAGATTTTACTAATCAGACTACAGAAAGCACAGACAATTTGAATAAACGTGCATGCGATTTTTCTGACAAGCTCAACTCACTTTACTTTACTCCAGAAAAACTTAAATCAATTTCAAAATATCTTTCAGACGAAAAACTTACTCTCGAAACTTTGAAAGACATTCTCACATATGGTAATGATTCAAAATATAGAAAAACTGCAGGCGAAAATTCCACTTCAAATACAACTACCTCAAACGTTGATGAAAATATCCTCAGCATGCAAATACAATCTCTCGAAGAACAAATCAACTCACTCATTACATCACGCGAATATCTTTACCTTCACTTTCCAGATACACCGGAAACAACTAACAGACAATCTTTCCTAAATCGCATCAGAATCGAAACTGATTTCTTTATAAAGGAGTTATAATATATGAACAATGAAAAAGGAAATCCAAAGGCATTAATTCCAATTCTGGTATTTCTTGTTTTATATCTTGGACTTGGAATCTTATTTGAATATGGAATTAAGATTCCAATGGGATTTTACAATATTCCAATCGTTGTAATTTTCTTAATTGCACTTCTTGTTGCTTGTGTTCAGAATCCGGACCTTAAACTCAATGATAAAATTACATTGATGGGAAAAGGCGTCGGAGATCCAAACATCATTACAATGATTTTAATTTTCATGGCAGCCGGAATCTTCGTCGGTGTTGTAGGACGTTCTTCTGCAAACAGTGTTGCTTATTTTATTCTTTCAATCATTCCTGCAAAATTTTCTGTTGCAGTTTTATTTATCGTAAGCTGTTTTGTTTCTGTTGCAATGGGAACTTCTGTCGGAACAATCACTTTGATTACACCGATTGCGGTCGCAGTAGCAAACGCTTCTGGATTTAGTCTTCCACTCTGCATCGGATCTGTAATGGGCGGTGCAATGTTCGGAGACAACCTTTCATTTATTTCTGACACGACAATTGCTGCATGTAACGGACAAGGCTGCGAAATGAAAGATAAATTTAAAGAAAACTTCTGGATTGCATTTCCTGCCGCACTTTTAACTTTAATCATTCTTGTTGTTTTCTCACTCTGCACTTACAACGGTGGTGCTGTAATCGAAGAATATGACCTCATCAAAATTATTCCATATATTCTCGTATTAGTATGTGGAATCGTCGGAATCAATGTATTCGTAGTTTTAATCATCGGAATCGTAAGCGGAATCATCATCATGCTTGCAACTGGTTCTGTTGCTGCAACCGAAATTCTTACAAACATGGGAAACGGATGCACAGGAATGTTTGAAACAACAATGGTTGCAATTTTAGTATCTGCTCTTTGCGCACTCATCACAGAGTACGGCGGATTTGATGCACTTCTTCATTGGATCAAATCGGTATTCAAAGGTAAGAAAGGCGGACTTTTAGGTATGGGACTCTTAGTCGGTGCAATGGACATCGCAACTGCAAACAATACTGTAGCAATCGTAATTGCAAATCCGATTGCGAAACAGATGTCAGAACTTTACGGCATTTCAAATAAAAAAGCTGCTTCAATTCTCGATACATTCTCATGCATCTTTCAGGGAGTAATCCCATACGGTGCACAGATGCTCGTAGCAATTTCAGCAGCTGCAACTCTTGGAGCAAATGTAAGTGCCTTCGAAGTACTTCCATTCCTCTTCTATCCATACGCACTGTTAATCAGTTCGTTAGTCTTCCTCTTCTTCTTTTAATACAGCAAGGAATGCGCTCTGTGGAAGTTCAACATCGCCGATCATCTTCATGCGCTTTTTACCTTCCTTCTGTTTTTCAAGAAGCTTTCGTTTACGGGTGATATCACCGCCGTAACATTTTGCAAGAACGTCTTTACGGACTGGGTTAACAGTTTCACGGGCGATAATCTGACTTCCGATTGCGCCCTGAATTGCAACTTTAAACTGCTGACGGCTGATTTCACCTTTGAGGCGGTGACATATCTTATGTGCCTGAGTTGAAGCGTTTTCTTTGAAACAAAGCTGACTCAAAGCATCTACAGATTTTCCGTTTAAGAGAATATCGATTTTAACAAGATCTGTGTCACGGTAACCGATGATTTCATAATCAAACGATGCGTAACCGCGGCTGTAAGATTTAAGTCTGTCATAGAAATCAAATAAAACTTCTGAGAGCGGCATCTCATAAGTTATTTCTGCACGTTTTTCATCAAGATACTGCATGTTTGTCTGAATACCGCGTTTTTCGGTACAGAGAGCCATGATAGGTCCGATGTATTCTGCAGGAGTAATAATTGAAGCCTTGATATAAGGTTCTTCGGCTCCGCGGATTTTTCCTTCAGGATATTCAGAAGGATTATCAATCATCATTTCAACTCCACCATCAAGATGAAGTTTATATCGAACAGACGGAGCCGTAAAAATTACAGCCTGGTTAAAGTCGCGTTCAAGTCTTTCCTGAATGATTTCAAGATGCAAAAGACCTAAGAATCCACAGCGGAATCCGTTTCCAAGTGCGACAGAGTTATCTTTTTCATAAATCAAACTTGCATCATTGAGTTTTAGTTTTTCCATGCTGTCGCGAAGTTCATCGTAGTCATTTGAATCAATCGGATAAATTGAAGAATAAACTACAGGCTTTACTTCTTTGAAACCTGCAAGAGGAGTGTCTGCAGGATCTTCTGCAAGAGTAATCGTATCACCGACACTTACATCAGATACAGTTTTAATTCCTGCAATGATGTAACCAACGTCACCTGCTTCAAGAACACCTGTGTCTTCATATTTGATTTTGAAAATTCCGGCCTGTTCAACTTTGTATTCTGCACCGGAGTTCATCATCTTGATTGTCTGTCCGGCTTTAATTCTTCCCTGCATTACTCTGATATGAACGATAACACCGCGATAAGGATCGTAGTGACAGTCAAAGATCAAAGCCTGTGCTTTTGCTTCAGGATCTCCTGTCGGAGGCGGAAACAAAGTTACGATTGCTTCCATGAGTTCGTCGATTCCCTTTCCTGTTTTTGCAGAAACAAGCTGAGCTTCTTCAGGAATAAGTCCGAGGTCATGATCAATCTGATGTTTTACTGTCGGAATGTCTGCTGACGGTAAATCGATTTTATTTATAACTGGAACAATCGTTAAATTCTGTTCCAATGCCATATACATATTGCTGACAGTCTGCGACTCAACACCCTGACTCGCATCAATTAACAAAAGCGCACCTTCACAAGACGCAATCGCACGGCTTACTTCATAAGAAAAGTCAACATGTCCCGGTGTATCTACAAAGTTAAGTTCGTAATCGTTTCCGTCTTTTGCGTGATATGGAATTGTTACGGCCTGACTCTTAATTGTAATTCCGCGCTCGCGTTCAATGTCCATGTTATCGAGAATCTGATTCATCATCTGACGGTCGTCGATAATCTGAGCTTTCTGAATGAGGCGGTCTGCAAGTGTTGATTTTCCGTGGTCGATATGTGCAACGATACAAAAGTTGCGCTTAAATTTCATTTCTGTCATAGATAAATAATAGTTTATAGGAAAATGATATTGTTTTCAATGCACCAGAAGCCGCGTTTCAAGTGGAACTGTATGCTTAAGTGAAACTGAGGCATTCTGGTTGCTGTAAATCTAGAAGTAGTACGGGCTGTCGAGGTTTGTAGGAAGTCCGATTGTTACATCGAGATATCCCTTCTTTCTTCGTTTAACTGTAAGTTCTGCGTACATCATTGATTTATCATCGTTAAACTGAACGCGGCCTACAGTAATAGGATCATTTTCACTAAATCCTGATTCATCTGCAATACTGCCCTTAATTACATTTGTTATGAGATATGTTCTGCTGTTTGTAGTACTTGCAGGAATAAGAGAAACACCATAAAGAGGAACAAATGAATTTTCTATTGAATCGTTCTGATAGAAGAAATATCCAGGACATTTTGGTCGGCCAGTAAGATAAACGGGACAATTTTTTTTCTGCTTCTCAGAATCAAGATAATCAACTTTTACAATCATACCAGAAACAAGAGAACGCAAAACTCCCTGAACTTCTTCAATTGTATTAACCGGATGTCCATCGATTGCCGTAATTACATCACCTCGAGAAATACCTGCTCTTGCCAATGCAGATCCCGGAGCAAAATACTGAACTTCAACTCCAGTTCCTTTTAAGCCTGATTTATATGTATGTCCGTATGCACCAATCCAAGGAACTTCTCTGAGGCCACCGTAATACAAAATTGCGAGTTCCTGTTTTAAATATTCAACTGGAATTGCAAAGTTAAGTCCCTGGTACTGTTGGATTCCGGCAAAGACAATCGCCTGTACGTTTCCATTGATATCTATACATGGACCACCCGAGTTACCTGAATTAACAGCCGCATCAATCTGAAATACAGAACCTGTCGTAAATAATTTTCTGTTTGTAGAAGAAACGACACCGCTTGTCAAAGTACTTTCAAGTCCAAGAGGAGATCCAATTGCATAAATTTTATCTCCAGCCCTTAAATCTGAACTTGAACCAAGTGAGAAAACATAAGGCGGTTTAATTTCTGTTTTCAAAAGAGCAAGATCATGAATGCTGTCCCAGCCGATTACCTTTGCAGGAATTCTTGTATCTTCATCGCCATAAAGCTTAATGTAAACTTTTCCATAACCTTCATACTTTGGATCAACGATATCTGCAATAACATGATGATTAGTAATTATATATCCGCGTTCATCAATAAAGAATCCGGAACCGATTACTCTGTTTGCAAATCCCATTCCCGACTGAACTTTTATTCCTAAATCAACCCAGACAGTTACAGTACCTGAAATACAAGTATTCATATTTTCAATTTTTGTACTGCTCTTTTTTATTCCGGCTCCAGGAATCTGATTAAAGAAAAGTTTTTCAAGTTCATTTTTGGAAATTACTTCTTCTGCATCTTTCAAAAATCCTGAGTTTTCAAGTGATTTAAAACCGTAATAAAGTTCAAGATAATCTTTCTCTTCAAGACTGGAAGACAGATACTCTTTTACGCGTGTTACCGAAGCTGCAATTTCATCTTTATCACCAAGTAAAACGGCGCGCCACAAAGCTTCAATCGGTTTATTAAGCATCATTTTATTGATTCTTTCAATTTCAGCTTTACGAACATCTTCCTGAGTGTAATCAAGTTCTTCTTTATGTTCACCGGGTTCTACTTTTGGCGAAGAAATACAAGAAGAAAATAAACAGGAAGCTGCTGCAGCTATAAGAAGTGTTGATTTAAACTGTTTATTCATTTATTTGTCATCTCCAGCTGAAGCATCAGAGTCATCTTTCTTTTCAGCTTCCGGTGCTTTTGAAATTGCAATTCTCTTTGCAAATATATTAGATCCGATAAGGATATATCTTACATAGCAGTCATCAAAATTAATCTGAACAACCTGTCCCTGAACCAAAAGATTACTTTCTTTTTCATACTTTTGATCTTCTTTCTGACCAAGCCAGTAGAAGTTTTTAGAAGTTCCCTTTACTACTGCAATCTTTTCTGCTGCTTTGTTGTTTTTAATTAAGAAAGGTAACTGTCGGATAGATTCTTTAAGAGTTTCATAATCAACATGATAAACATCAAGTGAGTTATCAATTACATAAACAGGAACTGCAGAACCAGAACCGTTTCTTTCCGTAACGATTGTAATCCATTTACTTTTTTTGGAATAATCTCTTACAAGATAAGAATTTTCTTCTACAAGTTTACCGTCTTTTGAACGGGCATTCTTTTTATAAATCGTATCAATTACATTATCAAAATCATTATCCCAGACCGAAACTTTTTCATCGTTCGGATAATACAATTCCCAGAAATCTGTATTTGTATCTTTGTTTGTATCAATTCTGATCTGTGAAAGATAAATATTAGAATCAACTAATGGACT
The DNA here is from genome assembly GCA_018066075.1 of Candidatus Treponema scatequi. Lineage (GTDB taxonomy): Bacteria > Spirochaetota > Spirochaetia > Treponematales > Treponemataceae > Treponema_D > Treponema_D scatequi. The sequence continues at coordinate 16,744 of JAGHSB010000079.1, read as the reverse complement.
TCCCCAAATATTCGTTGTAATCGCTTCTTTTTCTTCTTTCGAAAGATTTATCTTTCCGTCATCTACCGAATAACATTCTGTTGTTTCAAAAAGACCGTCTCTGTCTCTATCAATTTCACGAACAACACAAACATCTCCTTCTTTATAGAAAAGTGCATGTGCATAGCATACATTGTCAGCAGTAAAATACTGGGCTTCATTCGGAATTCCATCAAGAATTGAAAAAACTATATGACCGCCTTTTATTTCAAGAGTAGGCTTAGTCATTGTATTTGCAGAATTAACAATTTTAACTACATCAAAAAGTTCTGAAGATGTTTTGAGAGTCTTTTCATTTACAACATAAAAATCTGTCGTAGGAATAAACGAAGATTTTTCAACTTCAAAAGGCTTGCTTTCAAATGATTCATCGATAATCGTATAAACTGTCGGACCTTTTACATAAGGATCAATATCTTTAAAAAGAATTGCATTTACATTCGGATATGTTCCGTATTTAACGATTGCGCTCTGGTCATAAACAATAATTTCTTTCGGAGAACCAAAATCACAAGTTACTTCCCATTCAAGATTTGAATCATTATCTTTATCATAAGTAATTGAAACTGCACGTCCGCGTTCATACTTTACGATAAGATTTGCTTCAAGATTATTGTTTGTATCATAAACCAAAGTTCCCTTGAAAGCATTCAAATGTTCATCCATGTACTGTTTAAGACTTTCATCAGTAATCATTGAATAAAACTGAAATAAAATCTTTGCATCAAGTTCGCCGTTTATGAAATTTAAAAAGTAATCAACAGCTTCTTCTTCAGAAATTACTTCTGATTCAAGCGCTGCAATCGGATACAAAACATTCTTAAAACCGCGTGCATCGAATGCTTTTAAAAGCCTTCTCTGATTTTCCCCGTCTGCAAAAATACTTACATAGATTTCAAGATCATCATACCCGTTGTCATAATCAGGAACATGAGAGATAAAACTGTCACAGATTTTTTTCACAGTCGGATTAAGAGGCTGTTTTTCAAATCCAGTTTTAGTATCATTTTCTTTATACAAAAGATTGTATTCATATCCGAAGAAAAGATAGAAAAATCTTGCATCATTCGGATAAATTCGTCTGACTGTATCAATTTTTTCTTCTGCTTTTGCAATTGATTCTGGTGTATTAATTTCATAATAAGATTTGATTCTTACATATTCTGCATCAGATGAATATACTAAAGGTGCTTTATCGAGAACTGCAATTGCCTGTTCCGGTTTTCCTGTGCAAGCAAGAAGGTCAGCATAAAAAACTCTTGCATTTGACTGATTGTAATCAACCCATTCTACAGTCTTTTCATCAAGTGCTTTTGCAATTACAGGAAGAACTTCAAAACGAGAATAACCAAGATTAATCAAACCGAGAGCTTCAAGGTAGTACAAGTCAGCAACAGTATCATCATATTCAAGACCTGCTGCACAAGACTTTACTGCAGAATTCCAGTCGCTTTCAGAAACATACTGCTTTGAAAGCTGAAGATATCTCAAAGAAGTTCTTCTGTTCGCAGCCTTAGAGCTGTCATTCTGCGCAAATACATTTCCGATTAAAAATAAACTTAAAACTAAACAAACAAACTTCTTCATGCAATTCACCAATTAATCAATAACTATCCAGTTTTTATATCCGAAAATCTCGCCCCACACTGCCCTGATCTTTTTATCTTCGATCTCTTCAACAATCGGAACAAGATTCTTATATTCTGACTTAACCTTAAAATCAGAAAGAACGTCCGAAACTGACTTCGTTCCTTTTTCTTTAGTCAAAACAACATCCGAAAGGCATCTGCTTCTGAAACAGAACGGAAGTTTTACTCTATTTAAAAAGAAAATCTGTCCGTCATTCGTTACAAATTTCAGGTCGCAAAAGCCTTCTGACTCATATTCTGCGCTCAAAGTTCCGAAATCATATTCCCGAAAACATTCTTCTTCTATTATATCAAAAAATCCGCAATTCGTCTGATTTTTTTTCTGTTTTTTTATGACGAGCTTTCCATCCAAAACGAGGGCTTCTATTTCGTCTTTTTTTAAAGTGGAATTTACAAGCCCCGCGCTCACGCTCTTAACAAACCCATACGGGATTCTGGTTTTTACACCAAGCTTTTCAAACGCCTTAAACAAAAGGTTCTGCCTCAAAACCATATCAAGGCCATAAAACTTTTCAGCGTCCATAAAAACAGAATCGCGGCAAAAACTCTCATCACCATCACTCAATCCGCTTGTATCAGCGCATTTCCCTTCATTCCACTCATACTTTCCAAGACTTTTCTCGACAAACTCGCTTTCAAAAAGTGCTTTCTCTCGGCCTGCAAGAAGCGAGTTTTCAAATCCGGGACAGTTCTCACGAAGCACCGGAAGAATCACGTTTCTAATTCTGTTTCTAAGGTAACTGTTGTCACTGTTAGTGCTGTCAGTTTTATATGAGATATTTTTCTGAGAAAGATATTTTTCAATTTCATCGCGCGACACATCAAGAAGTGGCCTCACGTACACAAGCGCGCGGGCATTACGAGAGATGTCTTTTATAAATGGAGTTTCGTTTTGAGAGATGTCTTTTGCAGAAGTGATGTCTTTTGCAGATGAGATTTCATCTTCCAGACTGACTTCTCTTTTTTCCAGAATTCCACAACGCGAAAAACCGGAAGCGCCCTGTAAAAAACGCATCACTAAAGTTTCGATTTCATCATTTTTATTGTGAGCAGTTGCAAAAAAAACTTTTGACGGCACACATCTTTTGTGTTCATCTCCAGCTTTTGCATCACACTCTGATTCTGCTTTTTTCAAAACCTTAATGGCACATTCTTCAAATGCTTTGTATCTCAAATAACGTGCAGCTTCTTCAGTTCCGCGACCACGACTTTCTGCAAGCGATGCAACTTCACCTTCTGCAAGATTTACGACTTCACAATTAACTGTAACTTTGTCAGATGAAATCTTTTTGCAGTATTCTTTTACAAACTCACAGTCACCGCCGCTTTCCTTTTCAGAACGGATTCTGTGATTTACAGTGATGACATTGATTGTCTTGTGGAACTCGCGGGCATTGTTTGAGATGTCTGCTTTGCCAGGGATATCTGCTTTGTCAGAGATATCATTCTTTCCAATCTCTTCAAACATCTGAACAAGCGCTGTCAGAAGACAAATCGAATCTGCCCCACCGGAAACGCCGGCGCACAAAATTCCACCTGAATATCCTGAACGAACAAGACTTTCGTAAACGCGAGAAACTACACTGTCAGAAAAAACTGCATCACTTGCAAACGCTGTGCTGTTCATAAATTAAAAAAACTTTTTTCCAAAAAAAAAGTCATTGCGGAGAAGTCCCCCACAATGACTGTAATTAGCAAACCAAAAAATTAGCGGCCTGCTGAAACGCTTACGAGACATGTGTCAGCTGGTGTAAGAACTGTTACGCCTGCGCCGAGTTTCATGTCACTTACGTTGAATCTGTCACCAACATTTACGTTAGAGATGTCGATTACGATTCTTTCTGGAACGTTAGCAGCTTTTGCTTTGATTGTTACTTCTGGAACGTGTTTGAGCAAGAATCCACCTTTGAGAACACCTGCTGCTGTTCCTGTGTACTGTACTTTCATCTTGAGTACGATTTCTTTGTCACTAGCTGGTTCCCAGAAATCTGCATGAAGAACTTTGTCTGTGCGGATGTTGTATTCTGTGTCTTTGATGAATACATCGTGTGCTTTTCCGTCAACATTCAATGTGATCAATGTTGTAGCTGTTACAGTGCGCCATACGTTGTTGAATTCTTTTTCATCAACGTCGATCATTTCTGCTTTTCCTTCTGAGTTGTAAACAACTGCTGGAATGCGTCCTGTTGCTCTGAGAGCTTTTGCTGCTTTTTTTCCGCTGTCTTTGCGGCTTTTAGCTTCAAGTGTTACCTTTGCCATAATAGGTACTCCTAAAAAAAAATTTAATTTTGTGGAAAATGCCCGCAGAAAATGCGAAAAGAATAGATTAAGAAAAATTACTTACTCATAAACCCCATCGTTCATCACGCCAGAGCTTTTCCATAAATAACTGGGACGACAGGATTCGAACCTGTGGAATACCGGCACCAAAAGCCGGGGGCTTACCGCTTGCCGACGTCCCAATAGTGAGAATATATTACCAAAAAGTGGATTTTTTGTCTACTAAACGAGAATTTTAGACTGTATCAGTCAGACTGATTTCTGACTGATTATTCAGCATCTCCGCCGGCTTCGATTACATGGCCTGCGTTGTATTCATCGAGAATCTTGTTCTGTAATTCTGTTCTGAATTCTGGGCTGATTGGATGAGCTACGTCTTTGTATTCACCAGTAGATGTTTTTTTGCTTGGCATTGCAATGAAAAGACCATCTTTTCCTTCGATGATTTTTACATTGTGTACTACGAAGCAGTTGTCGAATGTTACTGTAACATAAGCCTTAAGTTTACCTTCAGATGTTACTTTACGAATACGTAATTCTGTTACTTGCATGAAAAGCCTCCTCATAAGCAAGAGCGAACATTCCAGGAAGGAGATAACGCATTTCGGGCTTTTTGTGCCTCTTCTTTCGAAGCAAAAACTCCAAATACTGTAGATCCTGAGCCTGACATATCTGTATACAGAGCGCCATTTTTCTTTAAGTCAAAGATAGCCTGCTCTATTTTGGGATATCTTGCTGATATCACTCTTGTAAACGTATTTACAAAGTTCCAGTTTTGAATGGAACTGTTATAAACAGCTTCAAGGTTATCCAGCTTCGGATATTCCAAATTATTACCGGATTCGTAGAACTCATCGATAAGGCTGTATGCCTCTCTTGTAGAGCTCGAAACTCCGGGAAAAACCAGTAAAAAGTGTAAATCTTCTCTTCTGGCGATTGGTAACACCTTTTCGCCTCTTCCTGTTACTATCGCAGCTCCCCGTCCGCCTTCACAGTGCAAAAAGAAAAACACGTCGCTTCCTACCTGAGCCGCAATTTCATCTTTCTGAGTCGCGGTAAGGCAAGTTCCACACAAAGAACTTAACGCATTCAAAAACGACGCTGCATCACTAGATCCGCCTCCAAGCCCACCGCCTGCAGGAATCACTTTCTTAATGAAGACATCAACGCCAGGTAAATCCTGTTTTACAAGATCTTTAAATGCTCCGTAAGTCTTAGTAATCGTATTCTGCTCGGGCAATTCAAACAGATCGCACTTTACAGAACACTTGTTTTTTTCAGCCGTCTCTCTGACGATGATTTCATCAGCAAGACTCACAGTCGAAAAAATGCTTTCGAGGTCATGAAAACCGTCCGCCCGCTTAGGTAAAACTTTTAGTCCAAAATTTAACTTGGCAGGGGCTGTAACATGAATCTCGTTAGACATAAATTAATTATCCAACAGAATTTTTGTGTTGTCAATTTTTTTTACATTGGTTGAAATTTATAAACGATTGATTTTTACAGTTTTCAGGTGGAATTTGCAGACCCGTGAAATCTGGCTGGTTGCTATAATCTTATATAGTAGAAGTTGTTTGTTGATTTGAGTAATATGTTGTTATGTTTTCTGTAAATGATCTTTTAGGTGCAGTTAGTTTTGGCAGTGTTGTATTTTCATATACTGATGAATACAGTGATGAAAAATTGGCAGAAGAATATGAAAAATCGGATTTTGAAGATGCCGAAACTGTAGATGATTTTGCAGATTTTGACGACGATGCAGACCTTTACGGAAGCGACGTCGAAGACAATGAAGAAGAATAAAAAAAAAGACTCTGGTATTTCCAGAGTCTTTTCAGTATAAAAAAAATCTCCGGTAATGTCCGGAGATTTTTTTATAATAATTTTAATCTCTGGTAATACCCGGAGATTTTTTTTTGCACTAACCTTTCAAGAACTTTCCGTTGTGCCAGAGTTTTTCGAGGTCGTAGAAATCACGGGCTGGTTTTGACATCAAATGAACTACAATGTTGCCGAGGTCGATTAAGTTCCAGTCGTCGCCGTCCGGTGATTTTTTATTTGTGAGATGAATTTCGAGATCGTTTTCTTTGATGTAATCTTTAACCTGTTTATAAAGTCCCTGCCAATGTGCGCTTGAATTGATTGTTACGATTACAAAATAATCTGTCCAGCTGTTCAAATCAGAAACATCGATTACAACTACGTTGTCACCTTTTCCGTCTTCCATGAGCTGAGCAATTTCCAATGCTTTGTCCTGTGTAGATTTCATATTTATTCTTCCTTATTTAGTTTTTGTCTGTACCCAGCGGCCATCAAAGTTTTTACCGAGAACGAGAGTAAAGTCTACGTTACTTACTTCGTCTCCTTCTTTAATTGCCTCTTCTTCAATTTTTGTGCAGTGAATAAAATCACCGATGTTTTTTGCAACTTCAGGCTGACCGATATGATCGATGATGTAAGTTTCTTCTATTTCGTCTTCGCCTTTTGTGTTTGCAATATCAAGAACTTCAAACGCAGCTCCCTGGAGCAGAATCTGAGTATTGTGTGCAAGTCCCTGAGTTTTAGTTCCATTTAAGATGCGGATTACATAAGGTCGAGCATTTGCTGTTCCAGAAGGCGATACGATTGAGTTGATCGCTTTCTTTACAACATCCTTAATATATTCACCGTTTCTAAATGGCATCAAAAGATTTTTTCCGTCAACGTTACTTTCTCTTCCGGTAACTGTAACATATTCAAATCTTTCTGTATCAACCTGAGAAATGTACTGCAAAAGTTCAAGAAGGTCATCGTCTTTTACATTGTAGTTAAGTCTCGATGTAATTTCTTTGAAACCATTCTTTGCAAACAATCCTGGTTTTACGAGGAATGATCCTGCATTTGCTTTAAGGGCAGAAAAGAATGCAACAGTTGCATCCTGCCTTCTTTCCTGAATATCTTTATCTGACTCATCTTCATAAAAATAAGTCATGAAAGTTCTTACTTTATCGCCATCAAGTGTAACGCGTCCGCTAGGCAAAAGCCATTTATCACCAGTTGCAGAATTTTCTTCAACAGGAATCGGAATGAAAAGTTCAAGTCCGCCGAATAAATCTGAAAGTTCTACAAAGTTGTTCATCGATACAGTTACATAAAATGGAATGTCGATGTTAACAAAGTCTTCAATTTCTGAAAGGTATGCTTCGACACCCTGTTCAGAATAGACTGCATCAATTCTGTCTACGCGGTCAATCGATGAATGAAGTCCGCCTGTATTTCCAGGAATGTTTACAAGAACACCCTTACCAGTTACAGGATAGTAAATCAAAACATCAGTAAAGAGCGCCTGATTTTTATCTTCAAGAACGAAGAGAACTTTAATGACAGGATCCTGCTTAAGATTTTCCTTTACAGTGTCCTGCTTGAATGAAAGGACGATTGTCGTAACGAGGGCACCAAAAATCAAAATAATCAGCGCAATAAAAACTAAACCTTTTCTGTCACCCTTTCTACTCATTTTTTTCTCCCATCTACTTTTCGATATCGCGCTCAAGTTCTTTCATAAACTTCATTGTAAGTCCGCTTACGCTTTTTCCTTTCTTGGCGAGATAATCAAGATTCTCTTTTAATACAGTATAAACCATTTCGTTAAGAGATAGTTTAAAAAGTTTCTTCAAATATTCTTTTGTAATATGCTCGCGGCCCGGCTCAATTTTATCTGAAATGTATAAAATCTTTGCAAGGTCACAGAGGTTTTCTGCACCAAATGTATGGTTTGCAATTGCCTGTATAATTTCTTCGTCTTCTACTCCAAAGTCCTGTCTGATTTTTACTGCAGCGGCTCTTCCGTGTAAAAGCGAATGCTTATCCTTTTCAATCTGTGTAATAGGATTTCCGTCTTTTGAAGCAAATGACATCAAAAGGTCTTCATCCATTTTCTTGCACATATCGTGCGCAATTCCTGCAAGATATCCGCGCTTTGGTTCAATTTTACATTTCTCGCAAAGCTTGGCGCACATCTCAGCTGTTCTCACGCTGTGTTCATAACGGCTTTCGTTTACGGCAGCCATCGTATATTTTCTGATTTCTTCAATCTTGTCGTCTAAATTAATCTGCGTACTCATATAACTTGTTATCTACAATATACTTAAAAACAGCTTCTGGAACAAGATAACGCCATCCTGAACCGCTCGCAATGCGTGCCCTGATTTCTGTAGAAGAAACCGGAAGAATAAGATTTTTAAGCGGAACATAATGATGGTTAAAATTATTAAAGACATTCAAATAGTCTTCGTTATTGAAACCGCCTGTATATGCTCCAGTAGATTTATTTTCAAATCCTTTTGTATCAACACTCTTCGACTGCTGGCGCTGTGCAATGATGATATCAGTAATCTCTGCAAGTTCGTCTGCGCCTTTCCATTTATCAAACTCGAAAGCATTTTCCTGTCCCATGATGAGACCAAATTTTCCGTCGAGCTCGTCCTTATATTTTTCAATTAAATAATGAACTGTATCAATTGTATAAGAAACACCGCCGCGATCAATTTCGCATGTTTCAACTAAAAATCTTTCATCGCCTTCAAATGAATTTTTAAGCATCTGAGCGCGGTCTTCTGCACTTTCGACATGTGCCATCTGTTTGTGTGGCGGAATAAATGTCGGAATAAAAATTACTCTGTCGTAACCAAGACTTTTGCAAACGTCATCAGCTAATGCCAAATGACCGATATGCACGGGATTAAAAGTTCCACCTAAAATTGCAAACTTCATTACGCCCTCCTCTATCAATTAACCTTCAGACCCCGGATACTGAACCTCGCGGTCTTCATCAATTTCTTCGCGTTCACTCATAAAAGTACTTGTAGAAAGCAGATCTTTTTTGCCAAGAGTTACAGCACCTTCACCATTATTTTCAAGACGGTCAACAAGATCGATTACAGCTTTTCGTGTTGCACCAAGACCTTCGTTAGCCATTACAGAAATTGCAAGAACAACTGTATCCTTTTCTTCTTTCTTAATCTGTGCGATTACTTCATCAGCTCTTTCTCTTGCACCTTCAACATCGATTTTGTTGCAGAGAACGATTCTTGGTTTTGAATACAAATCTTCTGAGAAAGATTTTAATTCTCCGCAGAGTGTTTTATATGCAGTCAAATAATTTTCATCTGAAACATCGATCATGAAAATCAAACATGAAGTTCGTGAGATGTGTTTTAAAAATCTGATTCCGAGCCCCGCACCTTCTGAAGCGCCTTCGATAATTCCAGGAATATCTGCGATGATGATGTCGCGTTCTTTGTCTGCGTTGAGTACACCGAGGTTTGGAATTTTTGTTGTAAACGGATATGGCGCAATCTTTGGTCTTGCGTTTGTGAAAGCTGTTAAGAGAGAAGATTTACCTGCGTTAGGAAATCCGACTAAACCGACATCTGCCATAATGGAAAGTTCCACGCGAAGTTTTCTTGTTTCACCAAGAGTTCCTTTGTGTGCGTAGCGAGGTGCCTGGTTTGTGGAACTTTTAAAATGCATGTTTCCCCAGCCGCCTTTACCGCCTTTCAAAAATACGAACTGTTCGTCTTCTGACTGTGTCGTAAATTCGTAAATGAGTTCGTTTGTGTCCGGGTCGCGAAGTGTAGTTCCTGGTGGAACAGGAATGATTTTGTCTTCTCCATCGCGTCCGTATTTATTCCAGCTCTGTCCGTCAGAACCGTTCTTTGCTTTGATGATAGGATGAAAACGAAGAGCTGCGAGAGTACGAAGATTTCTTTTACAAACGAAAATGATATCACCGCCATCTCCACCGTCGCCGCCGGATGGTCCGCCGTTAGGAACATATTTTTCTCTGCGGAATGAGATACAGCCGTTGCCGCCTTTTCCACTTGTGACTTCGATTAAAGCCTCATCTGCAAAACCTATCATGATTACCTCTACAAAAAAAATACCCGGTTAGCATTCTACCGGGCATTCAACTTAAAAAAGCTTAAAACTAAATTATGCTTTAACTACAGAAACGATTTTTCTGTTTTTGCATTCACCGTAAACTACTTTTCCGTCTACTGTAGCAAAAAGGCTGTCGTCTCCAGCTTTCTGAACATTGTCGCCTGGATGGAAATGTGTTCCACGCTGCTTAACAATGATAGATCCTGCTGTTACTGTTTCTCCAGCATATTTTTTAACGCCAAGGTGTTTTGGATTAGAATCGCGTCCGTTTTTTGCACCGCTTCCGCCTCTAGTTCTTCCCATATTAGTCCTCCAACTTAAAGTCTAATTTTACGTTTTGTGGAAACTCTTTAGAAAGAGATTCAAAACCTTCTTTCAAAAAATCTCCTATTGTTGAAAGGCGTTCTTTTAATTTTGAATCGTCTTTCAAAACCCTTGCTTCAAAGCTAAGATAGCCCCGCAAGGAAGTATCTGTCTTTAACTCAATTCCACTTGTATCAGAAAGAAGACCGATTGCAGTGCGCATCAAAATTGTTACTGCACTGCAGACAATATCTTTTCCTTTTTCAGCAAACTCTGAATGACCTTCGGAAACAGTGTGAAGAGCGCTTCCATCGTTTGCCTTAACAAGTAAAACTTTTGTCATTAGCCTACGATTTCTTCAACGCGTACGTTTGTGTACTGCTGTCTGTGGCCGATCATACGGTGGTAGTCTTTCTTGCTCTTGTATTTCAAAACAAGAACTTTTTTGTCTTTGAATGAATCTTCAACTACTACTGAAACTTTAGCGCCTTTAACGTATGGAGCTCCAACTGAAACTTTGTCTCCATCGCTTACGAGAAGAACAGAATCGATGTCGATTTTAGCACCTTTTTCAGCGTCGATTTTGTCAACCTGAAGGAGAGCGCCTTTTTCTGCTTTATACTGTTTTCCCTTATATTCAACAAGTGCGTACATAAAAAATAACCTCACTTAAAAATTGTTTACAATTACCATAGTATTAAACGGGGATTTATACGACAGGCATATTAATGTAGAATGAATAATATCAGAATTTGCGAGCCTTGGTCAATAGAATTAAGGGGAATTTGGGATAAGTTATGTGGGATTTGGGGTGGAATTTCGATTAATTTGAAACGGGGGATGCGGAATTCGAAATTTTGATGGGTTGAGGAAATTAAGGTGATTTTGAGGTTAGATGTGGGTTTGGGAGGTAATTATTGACACACGGATGAGGCTTAGCTTTGGAGCGAAGTGCAGGTGCGGCTCGCGATTCTCACTTCCTGTTATAGGCTCTATTCTTCGAGCCGCGACGAGATTTGCAGGGATGCAAATCTCTACATCTTTGGTCACAAGTTCAAAACCTGCCATTTGTATATATACTTACATCTTTTTAAGCAAAAAAAAATCTCTGGTATAAACCAGAGATTTTCGCCCGCTGCAGGTTTTGAACCTGCGACACATGGATTAACAGTCCATTGCTCTACCAGCTGAGCTAAGCGAGCAGCTGTTCGTTAAGAACATATGCAATATATCAAAATGGTAAAATTATGTCAATTAGTTTTGACGGATAATTTTACCATTTTTTGCGGGGTTATTCGGCGCGGCTGATGTTGTTGAGTTCGCGGGCCTGACGTGAAACGCGGGCGGAGATCAGGCTTACGTCGTTTAGGGCTGTGATTACGGAGTTGTTCTTGTTTTTGATGAGGGCAGAGTCTGTACTCAGAGCCATGAGTGATTCTTTGAGGCGGTTCTGTTCTTCGACGAGTTTTGACTGTGAAGAAGTAATGTTGTCGCCTTCGTTTTTGATTTTGATGGAACGTTCGTCGAGAAGGTTGATGGAATCAAGGACGCGCTGGCCGTTTGATGCGAGCTGTTCGGTTGCGGCTGCCATCTGCTGACATGACTGAACCGAAAGCTTAACTTTATTTTCGATTTCATCAAAAGAACTCTTTGTTTCATCACTCTGCTTGACTACAGTAACGATGCAGTCTGTTACATTATGAAGCTGAATGTCGATCTCGTGAGAGTTCTTTGCTGAGTTGTCTGCAAGTTTTCTGATTTCTTCTGCTACGACTGCAAAACCTTTTCCGGCTTCACCTGCATGAGCCGCTTCGATTCCAGCATTCATGGCGAGAAGGTTTGTCTGGGCAGAAATAGTATCGAGAACGCCAAGAATTCCCTGGATGGCTTTGATGCTTGTTTCTACCTGCTTGATGTTTTCGAGAAGTTCTGAAAGTTTCTTTCTTCCCTCTTCTGAAGTGTCTGCAAGAAGATTTAACGCATCCCTTTCTTTTGCAGTTGAATCGGCTACAGTTTTTACTGCAGTAATCATTTCTGCAATGCTGTCGCTTGATTCTTTCTGGGAAACTACCATGTCATTGATGTGTGCATTTAACTGATTGATGTTGTTTCCGATTGCAGCTGTTGCATTGAGGGAAGTATCAGCACCGTCATCAATCTGATTAACACGGTTATCGATATCGTTCATCGAGTGAACTGAGTCACCTACGAGCTTCTGGATTTTTTCTACCTGCTGAGTAAGGTCGCTGATTGATTCAAAGTTGTCTGCAGCGCCTTCGACGATTTTTGAAATGTGCTCGAGCTGCTGTTCTGAATGTTTTCTTTCGTCTTCGAGGTCTTTGGAATTTTTTCTTGCCAGGTTGGCATACTGAAAAAAGAGCATGCATGTGAGCCCGTACATTAGAAGTTCCATTATAAGCATTGTAAATACAGCAGATGGTTCAAAACCTGCCGGAATCAAAAAGAATACACCGAATATAACCTGAACAGGAATCATCGCGATGGCGCCGTAGATTGCAATCTTGAAGTTTTTTGCAAAGGCAATTGCCATGGCAAGGGCAAGAAGATGGTAAGCCTCATTACGATAGAACAAAACTGGTCCTGTAGGCTTAACGATAAAAGACATCAAAGACATTAAACAATAGCAGGAGACTACGACGATGTTTGAAGCAGTTCCGTATTTTTTAGCGATACAGCATACAAGAGCTGCAAGCATCGGAAAGAAAAATACAAATTCTACTAAGGCGTTTATTACATCTTTCTTCTTGAAATACTCCAGGCCGGCAAGGGCAGGAATTATGAGCAGACAGAAGATAATTATACCAAGTAAAAGCTTATTTTTGCGTGTCTGCGCCGCAATTGAACTGATATTACTCATAGTTACATTGTAAACCCATATGTTCTAAAACTCAAACGTTTTTACCGTACTATTCCAAAAAAAGCATCTTTGATATAATAAAGAAAATACGGGTTGAATTAATTTAACAAAGTATAAATTGGGAGAAATCAAAATGAAGAAAATCTTATCTATAATACTTGGAATCGCCTTCATCGCCTCATGTGCAAATGCAGATTCAAAAAAAGACACAGCTAATAAAAACATCGAAAAAATCGACAGAGTCCTTTCGATGATGTCAGAAAGAGCTCAGAAAGAAATCAAAATTGAAAACAAAGAAGAGTTTCTCAATGACCTCGAAGTTGTCCTTGCAGAAGAAAAAAAATATAATCCGGAAGATATCAGCATTTATTATCTTATCGATAAAAAACATTATGCGATTGTCGGCTATGTTCCAAAGAACTTAAAACCACTCGTTCAGAATGATGTATATGGAATCAGCAGAAACGATCTTTCATTGCGCACTGATGTTGAAAAAGAACTCGTTAAGCTCTGCGAAGCTGCGAACAAAGAAGGAATCTCTATCGTCGTAAGTTCCACTTACAGAAGCTACGAATATCAGGATAAGCTTTTTCAGAAATGGGTTCGCATCGATGGGCTTGAACAGGCAGAGCGCGAAAGTGCAAGACCTGGAACAAGCCAGCACCAGCTCGGAAGTGCAATCGACTTTGGTTCTGTAACACATGATTATATCAACACAAAACCTGGAAAATGGCTTTACGAAAATGCATACAAATACGGATGGTCACTTTCTTTCCCACGCGGCTACGAAGACATTACAGGTTACATGCACGAATGCTGGCACTACCGCTTCATCGGAGTTCCGGCATGTCAGATGCAGAAAAAATATTTCAACAACGTTCAGCAATATCTTCTTGAGTTTATTGATTTCTGGAAAAAAATATAATAAAAAAAGACATCTTTCGATGTCTTTCATTTGATTTTAATTATCATTGATCCATTCACAAAGGATTTCACAGGCGTCCGCGCATAGTTCATTGCACGGACGTTTTTTTAAATACTCAGAAGTTCGTGCTTCACTTTCCGGCTTTTCAATATAGTGTTCTATCGGAGTTTTATTTTTAAGTGCTTCTTCGCTCTGTCCCATCGGAACAAATCCTAAAAGTTCGCGGCAAACAATCGAACCATTTTTTTCCCGAAACTTTTGACAGAGTTTCTGAGTAACTTTATAAAGATTGTCTTTTGTTTCTTTATCTTTCGGATCGTCTGTTCCAATCATCGAAGAAACTGCCATTATCATTCCGCTTACAGCACCGCACAGTTCGCGCTGACGGCCCATTCCACCGCCTAACCCCTGTGCAATTTTCAATGCAAGACTTTTATCAACTCCTGCCATCTCTGCAAAAACTGCGAACACTGACTGAGAACAGTTATAACCACTTGTGAAATATTCCATCGCTTTGCTGCGTGCTTCTTCAACTGTCATATGAAATCCTTTCTATTTTGTTGTTACAAATCTGAAACCGATGTAATTATAAAACTCGTTTGGATCAAATCCGTATCTGTCACCGGCATAAATGAAACCAGAGTAAGATGACCACGAACCGCCACGACAAACTCTTTCTGCACCGTACTGTGGACCGCAAGCTCTTTCACCTGGAGTTACGTCTGTGTAATTTTCGAGCCAGTCCCAGCAATACTCGAGAACGTTTCCGCTCATGTCAAAGATGCCGGCACCATTTGCAGCTCCGCTTCCTGGAGCTGCAGCTGTTCCGTTTTTAAATGCAGTACCTGCTGTTCCTACAATGTGAGTTGTATTTGTATTCTGATCGCACCATGCGACGCTTGTTTCTTTTACATCTTTTGAATCAAGTCCAATTGAATTGATCTGACCTGATGCAAGTGAACCGCTCTGGTATCCGGCTTTTGTAACGCGTGCTGCATATTCCCATTCGGCTTCTGTCGGCAAACGGTAACCGTCATTGTTCCAGCGGCATTCTGCAAGGTCGAGGCTTGCAGTATCTGTCGAATCTTTCAAAACTTCGTTGTTGCGGTAATAGCATGGAGTGCGTCCCATCATTTCACTCAAGGCATTGCACCATACGACAGCATCATACCAGTTGATCATTGTTACAGGCTGATATTTACCGTCATCTGTCGGAGCTTTTCCTCTGCGGCCATATGCACCTTCCTGTCCAGGATTCTGAAATACATATCCGTTTTCAAGTGCATAATTGAGAACTACATACCAAAGATTGTAAGTTGTTTCATACTTATTCATTTTAAAAGATGTAATCCATCTTGTTGCAGTCATCGACTGACAGTTTTCACCGATTGTGAAAGTGTCAAACAGAACACCGTCCTGTGGTCCAAGCTGAACAAGATTGATGTCGCTGAACTGTTCTTTCTTAGTGGAAGTTTTAGGCGCTGCAAAAGCTTCGCAAGCTAAGACACAGGCAAAACAGATTGCTGCAATTTTACGAATGTGGTTTCTGATTGCAAAACAACTCTTAGAAATATTTTTCAATTCTTTCAATAAACTCATTTTCATTTTTTACCCTCCAATCAAGCTTCCTGAATTTCAATTTGTTTTTTTAATTTTCTTAATTCTATCTTTTTTTTATATGAATGCTTAATTGATTTCTTTTCCTTTCTCGGAAGATTACCCCTCTGATTAAGGAAGAAGTTTGTTATTCCAATTCCAGCCAGACATATACCTGTTACTATAACAACTGAAAGTGGTCCAAGGTTAGCAAATGGAAGATAAATATTCATTCCATAAAAACTTGTTATAAAAGTAGGAACTGAAATAACTACAGTAATAATTGTAAGTTTTTTCATTACAACGTTCATGTTATTTGAAATTACAGAACCGAAAGCGTCAATGATTCGCGAGAAGATTTCAGAATAAGTATCTGCCATCTCAAGAGCCTGACGGTTATCAATTTCAACGTCGTCAAGCCAGTCCTGGTCGTCTTCATCGAGTCTTAAAAGTTTTGTCTTTCGATATTTTTCAAGAAGAAGCTGATTGCTTTTCAAAGATGTCGTAAAGAATACGAGCGACTTTTCCAAGTTTAAAAGCTGAATGATTTCTTTATTTTCAACTGCGTACTGCAGTTCACCCTGAATGCTTGATGCACGACGATTGATTTCTTTAAGGTAACGAAGATAAGTAATGTCACCGCGGCTCATGATCTGAATGATGAAAGCCGGAAAGTCATTTAGTGAGATTCCTTTGACTCTATTTGCGGCAAAATCTTTAAGAACTTCACAGTCAGTCCAGCAGATTGTAATTATTTTTTTAGGCATTACGATTACGCCAAGTGGAATTGAAAAGTAAGGAACTTCTGCAGTAGGAACAAAAATCGGAAGGCGCATGATTGTCAAAACATAATCATCAGCATCTTCGATACGAGAAAGTTCATCAGGGTCGAGAATATCGAGAATATGTTCCTGATCAATTTTGTATTCGTTTTCAAGAATTGAAATGTCTTCTCGGGTAACGCAGCGGGCATCAATCCAGGTTTTCTTAGATGAGTCGAGTTCTTCTTTTTCGAGACTTATCAGTTTTCCGTTTTCCTGCTGCCAGAATGTGATCATACCTATTACCTTAAATAGAATTTTACCATATTTTCATATTAGTTAAAAGTCATTTTTGGTTAGAATTTTCTTAAACATCAGTACTATATATGTA
>JAGHSB010000097.1 GCA_018066075.1 Candidatus Treponema scatequi | reverse complement strand
CAACTCCTATTCAATATATAACTTTTGCTGTTCCAATTATATGGTGTATCTGTTATATCCGTTTTGCAGGCAATAAATTTGAAAGTCATTATATAAACCTTCCTGTGGCTTATTCGGCTATTGGAACTTCTGGATGGTTTCTTTATCTTTTACTTGAACTTATACTTTTTGTTATTGCCGGAAATATGGGTTATAACATTAATTACAAAACCGTATTTCTTTCTTCGTTCATGAATATTCTTTTGGAGGCAATTGTAACTTTTACTCTTTCTTATTTTATTATTTCTACAATCCATAAACGGTTTATTTTACCAGAGCTGTATCCTGATGGAAATATTTCTAAAGTAAAAGGGGTATGGCAGCCTTCAATTAAGTTTTTGTTTGTAATCAATTATATTTCTGTAACGCTTTTTCCAATTTTACTTCTTGTTTTTTATTATGATTCAAATGCGGAAAGTAAAAATCGAAGTTTGTTAGTTTTAGCTTCCGTAATGCTAATTGGACTTATTATCACTTTTGGCATAACTATGACATTTGAAAAACCGCTTAAACAGATTAAAAAACGCATTGAAAAAATTAAGGAAGGGGATTATTCAACTCATATAACTGTTGCTTCAAATGATGATTTTGGTGAACTTTCTGACACAATGAACGAAATGACCGATTCAATTGAACAGAAAACTCAGAAAATTATTGAGATTCAGAATTCTATTATCACTGGAATGGCAACAATGGTTGAAAGTCGTGATAACAGTACTGGCGGGCACATTAAACGTACAAGCGATTGTGTTCGTGTGTTTGTTCAGTATTTGCAGACTCTTCCTGCCTACGAAAATATCAGCGAAAAATTTTTTGAAAATGTAATTAAAGCGGCTCCTATGCACGACCTTGGAAAAATTGCCGTTCCAGATGCCATTTTACAAAAACCTGGAAAATTTACAGACGAAGAATACGAAATGATGAAATCACATTCAAAAGAAGGCGCACGCATTGTAAACGAAGTACTTTCTGCAACTGAAGATGAAGATTTTAAAAAGATTGCAATAAACGTTGCTCATTATCATCACGAAAAGTGGAATGGATCAGGGTATCCTAAAAAAATTACTGCCGAACAGATTCCGTTAGAAGCGCGTATTATGGCACTTGCCGACGTTTTTGATGCACTTGTAAGTAAACGTTGTTATAAAGATAGTTTTTCTTACGATAAAGCTTTTGAAATTATTCAAAATGATTTAAGCACTCACTTTGATCCACAACTTGGTGCAGAATTTATAAAATGTCGTGCTAGTCTTGAAAAATTGTATGAAAGTTATTTATAGAAAATTTAGTAAATTTGATTTACTTCCCTAACTTGTTGCACCGTTCGTTTATCAATTCAATAAAATTTTCCTTCAATTGCTCACTTAAATACGATTCTTTTACGGCAGCTAAATATTTTTCTTTAAAAGAAAGAATTCTAGAAATCATTTTTTGGGAAATATTTTCATTTATTCCAGCAACTTTGGCAAAAGCTATAAAATCGGAATGTTTTAAATTTGCTTTTTTTCCATTCATAGTAAGTGCAAATTCTTCTTTATCTTCTGGCATTGCAATATTCACTGGCAATAAATCATAAGCAGCAGAAAGTTCAAATTCTCGAGAGCCTGGAGCATTTTCTATTAGCGAAAAGTTTTTTAAATGCATGTCAGAATTTCCTGTTATAAAACAAAATAATAGCCTATAGAAAAAATCAGAAATATCTAATCCGGTTTTTGAAGAATATTCACGAATTATTTTTACACATCTTTCATATGAAGATTTATATTTTTCTTCTGTTGGGCGTTCAGAAAGCTGACAAAAATCTTCCATCGCAAAAAGATTGATTTCCTCTCCTTTTTGAATTCTATCAATTCGTTTTGTAATATATGCAAGTTGATTATTTACTTTTATAAGTGCATTTGGAACAGTTTTAATTCCAGTTATTTCTGCCATTTTCATTACAAGATTTTCCATTTCCGGCAAACTTTCAAATTCATCTGTTTGTGGTTTTAAAATGTACCCTGCAGGATAACCTACCAAAGTTAACCGGTTTTCTTTTTCTTTTGAAAGATGTAATGACAATTTTTTTTGAACGCCAGCAACTGTAAATCCTTTTGAAACAGAATCTGTTACGACTTTTTCCAGCATTTCTTTTGATAAATTGATTTTTGGAAAAACTGTTGTGCCAAAAAAATTATAACAGCATTTTGTATGCCACTGATTTTCGTTCTCATCATTAAGTTTTTTACCGCAGCAAAGGCATTTTAATTCTTTCATAATGCACCTCGCTCAGTTCTGATAGAAACATCACCAATTGAATCTTTACACGATGCTAAAAGTAAACCAAATCTGTCTTTTCTGTCTATTTTCCAGTTTCTTGTAACGACAGATAAAAGCCATCCTTCTGGAATTAAGCCGTCAAAAAATGGAAATAAAATTTTAGATTCATAAACTTTGTTTTTAATCGGCAAAGTTAAACTTACAGATTTTGCAGTTGGAGATTTTATATATTCATCATCATAAACAAAAGAATAACCATTATCTGTTTCCGATAAAATTCCGGCGTATTCATTTTGAATATAAACGTAAGCAAACCTGTAACTGGATTTTCCTTCAAATTCCATTATTTATATTCCTCTGTTTTTTTTAATTTTCTGAGGAGCTAGTTCATAATCAAACATTGATAAAACCTGATTTACTTTGTCCATTCGGCAGGTTTCTTTTCCCTGTTCAAGTTCACGCAAAAATCTAAGCCCAACTCCACTTCTCAAAGCAAATTCTTCCTGAGTTAGCCCAGATTTTTTTCTTTCTGATTTAATAAAATTTGCTACAGTATTCATTCCATTATTTTATACCATATAGGGGATAATTGCAAGATATTCCATAAAATTGCACCAATAAGGGTATAATAGTATATTTTTTAAGTAATCTTATACCCTTTCGGGATTTTATTTCGTATATAAATCGTTAAATCCATTTAAAATCACGGAGCCGAAAACAATATTGCCGGAACTTTAACTTTGGTTGATGTAATGCGTAAACACAATTGCAAAAATATCATCTTCTCTTCATCTGCAACAGTTTACGGCGACCCGGCCTTTATTCCAATTACAGAAGAATGTCCAAATTGCTGCAAAAGAATATGATCTGCTTGTTTTACTGATGGAAAAGAAAGGTGAAGTAGTTACAAGAGAAGATATATTAAAATTAGTTTGGGATTACGAAAAAGAATTAGAAAGCCGCACACTGGATGTTCATATTCGACTTTTACGCCAAAAAATAAATAATCAGAAATTAATAGAAACAGTTCGCGGCGTCGGCTATAGAATCAGCTTTTAACAGATTTAAAGCACTAACCTTTATATGATATAATCTATTTATATGAAACAAGAAGAACTTTTTACATTTTTTAAAAGCGTTTTAGATCAGGACAAGGCCGCTGTTGTTTTGTGCGATTTGAATCACACAATTATTTATATGAATCCGTTTGCCATAAATCGTTATCATTCAGATTTAACTGGGAAAAATTTGATGGAATGTCATAATCCTGCTTCCCGCCAGCTGATTGAAAAAGTAATTGAGTGGTTCAAAAAAAGTTCCGACAACAATCAGATTTACGAATCATATAATGATAAAGAAAATAAAGACGTTTACATGGTTGCCCTTCGTGACGAAAACAAAAAACTGATTGGCTATTACGAAAAACACGAATATCGTAACCGCGAAAAAGCCTCTTTTTATAATGGAATATAAAAACTTGCAAGGTAAAAAAAGGTACGAAAGTTATTATCAAATGAGATTTTAAGATATATCACCGAGATTGATAAAAATAGATATAATGTGTCATCGGTTAACCTTTCAAAAACTGTTGCAAATAAATTGCGTAAGAATTCTAAGAAGAAAAGTTCATATGCTTCTAATAAAATAGAAGGGAACCCATTATCGGAAAAGCAAGTAGATGAAGTAATAGAAAGTGATGACAGAAAGCATTTTTTGAAACCAGAACAAGAAGTAAGAAACTATTTCCTAGCTCTTAATTTTTTAGAGGAAAAGGTTAGTCGTAAAGAGGCTTTTTCAAAGGAACTGATTCTTGATGTACAAAAATTAGTAGAGAAAGGTGCTTCAAAAGAAAAAATTGGTTTTAGAGGACCAATGCCTTCGAGTGTTCTGTTTGCAGTATATGATTCTAAAACAGGCAATCCAGATTATATTCCGCCTGAATATACTGATATCCCAGAATTGATAGATGAACTGGTTGAATATGTGAACACAACGGATGATCATCCTTTGCTTGTTGCTGCAGTTGTGCACTATCAGTTGGTTACGATACACCCTTTTGAAGATGGAAATGGAAGAACAGCAAGGTTGTTATCAGGATATATTTTAGATTTGAACGGATATGGATTTAACGGAATTGGATCACTTGAAGAATACTTTGCTTATGATATTGATGAATATTATGAGTCGATTCAGATGGGATTACCTGCTTTGCATTATTCAGGACGTGAAAATCCACCGCATCCGGAGATTTGGATAAATTACTTTTTGAGAATGGTTCTTCTTTATTCAAATACGGTGTGTGATTTGCAGAATAGCTCTAATGAAGCTGACGTGGAAGGAAGTTTGTCTTACCTTAAAGGAAAAGAAAAAGAACTTTTGTTATTGCTCATTAAAAAGTACAAGAGGGAATTTACACCGATAGAAGTAAGCAAGGAATTGAAAGTGACTAACATTATTAATCGCCTGGCGGTTCTTTCTAAAAATGGGTTTGTTGTGCCAATAATTGTAAATCAAAGGATAAGAACTTATGAATTAAGTGATTTTACAAAAGAGCATGAAAAAGAAATAGTGTAATTTATAGTTGAGTTTGGGAAAAGCACCGGATTTAAAAGAAAAGCCCTTGAAACCTTTATTTATAAGGCTTCGGGGCTTTTTTCATTGGTATTTTACATGTTTACGAAAACCATCATAAAAGTGTTAAAAAAGTGCTTTTAACGGTGTTTTTATGGTTAAAAATGACAAAATCGTTACTGAAATCGTTTCTCATTTCAAAACTTCATTAATGTCGTATCCACGCTCGATTAATTACCTTATCCTTAGTCATTTCTCCTCCCGCATATTGTTATATCTTTCGAGAACCACCTCTACTTCAATTCCTGCAAGTCCGCAAAACAGATGCAACATTTCATTTGATTCCATGAAAAACGCTTCATCATTTTTGGCTATTGCATCGCGAATAACATGCAGTGCAAGACGTTTTACTCCTTTTTCGTGTATGATTTCCTCTTTTTAAGCTCTCTAGAATGCGCTATTTCGTTAATCTTCTGTACATCTGACTGAGATAATCGCGCTACAGTAGCCAAAATCCTGTCTTCTGCAAGTGATTTAAGCAAATCAAGCTCATGTTGTGTGAACTCAGCATCCATAGATTGAGATGTCTCCATATTCGCAGTGATGGATTTCCGGCCTGCAAAGTTCAATGAGATTGAGAGCCTTACCAATGCGTCCTGAATGGATGTGTCTGTATCCAGGAAACGGAGGAAGATACGTTACAAGATCATTCCACTGCTTGAACTGCACACATGTCGTCACTGAGTTTATGTATGCTGCTGCTTTCCTTCCGAAAATGACTTTTGGAGCCCCGAACGTCATCAGAAATGGCACTTTTTTGAATCTGAAAAAGAAATCCTCAGCTGCAAGTACAGCCATAGCACCGCCATATGACCATCCAGTAATTGTGATGTGATAATCAGGAAAACGCTCCATGGCAAGCTTCATTTCGTTCATGATGCGGTCATTAACCGTTTTGTATGCGTTAGCATATCCTCTATGGGCCCGGATGCAGCTTTGCTGGTTCTTATATACCTTTACTCCAAAGCGGAAATTGTTTCTCCAATCGCGCTTCGTCGTCGTCTCTTCAAAGTAAAGAGTGATCATCTTTTTTTCATGATCTAAATCAATGTCATAATCGACATCATCACCAGCTTTTACATACGTACGTGATTTGATGTCGTTGAATAATGCCACGCTGTATTTAATGGCATCCATTGTTTCTTCTGTCATTTCCATGAAACTATCCCCCTTTTGTTCTGGTAAACGATTGCAAGACCAAGGCGTTTTGCGATGTAGTGCTCGATTCTTGCGCCTGAAGAGCGCCGCCATCCGCGAAGCATGTATATAGCGTCGCAGTCCATAAGATTCTGGATATCACGCCGCATGTAATCGCTCCACTCCCAATCGGTGAACTCCTGCATCATTCCAGGATTTACTATGGAAACACCACCGCCCATAGCTTTTCGTATTTCCCTTTCAGCGCTGCAAAAACGCTTCTTGTAGTCTGTAGTTCCAGAGATTTTCCCGCTTATGTAGATTTTCATACGCAACTCCCATTAATCCACTTTTTGTTTGAGCAATTGATAGAACTGTTTGCAGTTTTTTACTTCTGTAAACAGAACTCCAATTCCAATTGCACAGAGAACTTTTCTTTCTTTTTCTGTAAGAGTCGTTAAGATGGCATATAAGTCATCTTCAGACGGGACACCTTCAGATGCTTCGAGATGTTTTCGTATTGCCTTTTTGTTAGCTTTAACTCTGTTCCGTTTTATTGTTCCAACCAACGAGTTATAGCAACGCTGACTGCAAACATAGGTACCTTTTTTGATTTCTGGAACATCCGGATTTGTTTCAATTAAACAGAAATTTGAGCCAGTTCTTCCGCATACGTAGCATTTTTTTTGTTTCATGCTTTAATTGTAGATGTTTTGGAAAGTAGGATTTGAAAATGGGTATTATAAATTGTTGACGTAAAAATTTGACAACTGAAACAAGATTTATTAAATTCGAATTCGATTAAAAGCATTTCAGCCTGTTGACCGGGAGGGGTAACCGACAGGCTTTAAAAGACAAATCGCTGTAGATTCCTTTACGGTGTCATGTCAGCTGCTATTAATCTACCTGAAACAATGGAACTGATTTTTACAGTTTACAGTAATTGCGGAGGGTAAAAATGGCAAAGTCATATTCGTATAACGAGCTTAACGTGATTAAGTCGTTAATCAAGAAATACGGGCACTTGACGTATATTAAGTCATCGGTTCTTGAGGATGAGTACTACCGTCAGAGCGGTGTGAGACGTGCGAGCGGAGCGCTCTACATGGCAGCTTGGCGCCTCGAGAATGGTTATTACGACCATCTCGATTTGCCTGTTGCCTAGCAAACAACAATACATTCTGTAGTTACCCGCAGGATGCTGCCGGAGTTTGTCGCAAGCAAACTCCGGCTTTTTTATTATCGTAAATATACTGAAAATCTTAATCTTTGTGTAGAATGCGGGCAAAAAAATAGAGCGCCGTACGCAACGCCGCTCTTACAAAACTCGGATTAGTTTTTGGTCAAGAAATTAATATAAAACAGAACAATCCTGCTTATACTCTTTTGTCAAATAATGAAGCAAATGATTTTTATTATCTGAAACGCTTTGCTTCATTATTTCTGACAGCTTTTTATCTGTTAGTGTTTTATCAATGTAACTAATTTTTCCTGATTTATTATCCTCGAAGACTGCATCCCCATCAGGCATAAGATAAAATATTGTACCAAATAGATTGTTAAAGGACTGATTGTGAATCATTTCAATAACTCCTTAATCTTATCCTCAAAATATTTAAAGGCAGACGGAAAATACTTCTCCATAGCTTTTCGTCTATCTCCACCAGAAGCAATTGCTTCAAACATTTCAGCAATTGCTTCTTTTTCAAGAGCAAATGATCTTTCCCAATATGAAGACCCATGCCCATATCCATCCCTGATTTTTCCTCTTGTTATACCCTCAAATATATCAGATATACTTGAATTTGTCGAACTATTTTTCCAGATTTCTCTCGATACAATATCCATTTTTTCTTTTTCTAATTTAGAGTTCCTCAAAAATGATTTAATCTTTATTTTTTCATCATTAATTATGTTGTTTGTATATGTAATTGCATCATTTGTTAATAGCTCACGCAACATTGGTAATTCATCTCGTAGAGTGCCAGATATAGAATAATTATAATCAAGCCAATGACCATATTCATGGAAGAACGTAGTCATGTTTTTCTTAAAACCTGATAAAGTACTCCTGCTATCAAGATTGTTTAAACTGAAATATATTTTTCTATCATTCGGATTATAAT
>JAGHSB010000158.1 GCA_018066075.1 Candidatus Treponema scatequi | reverse complement strand
TATTTAGAATAATGGATAATATGGAAAAAATCCACTCTCTTTGATATAATTAGCACTATGAAATTAACAAGTACGAGAGACAAAACAGTAGACACAAGCTTTGCAGAAGCAATTTCACACTGCATGCCGCAGGACGGCGGTCTTTATGTTCCGGATGGGACTGCAGATTTACGCAAATGGATTTTATACACAAACGAAAAAACAACTTTTAAATCGATTGCCGGAGCTTTGACAAGTGCCTTTATCGGTGAAGAATATTCTCCAATCATCTGTGAAACTATTGCGACAAAAGCTTTTCCTTTTGAACCTGTATTAAAACAATTAGACGATAAACTTTTTTCACTTGAACTTTTTCACGGTCCGACAGGCTGTTACAGAGACTTTGGTGTTTTCTATCTCGCAGCAATGCTTGAAACAACACTCACGCTCGAAAATAAAAATGCAATTCTCCTCGATTTTACAACTGGCGAGCACGGAGCCCTTGCTGCAAAAGCTCTCAAAGGAAAGAAACACATAAAAAGCGTTCTCGTTTACCCGAAAGGAAAAGTCTGCGGTTTAAGCGAAGAAGATTTTATCTGGAACGGCGGAAACATCTATCCTGTAGAAGTTGACGGGGACGCAGATAAATGCCACGCATTGATTAAAGAAGTTTTCTCTGACAAAGAACTCGTTTCAAAATTAAACCTCACTGTTTCAACAACAGCAAACATTGGAAGACTCATTCCACAGACTTTCTTCTTTACATACGCATTTACAAGGTTAAAAAACAAAGTTTCAAGCGATATTTACTACGCACTCGATTCTGAAAACTACGGAAACTTAATCGCAGGTCTTTACAGCTGGAGACTTTCACTTCCTGTTTCGGGATTTATCGTACCGGCAACTGACCAGCTTTCAATTGATTCACTCGGGAATCCTGTCATTACTGACAAGCGAGTTTCAGTTAAGAAAAGATCAACTGCAGACGCTTCGGATCCTGCAAACCTCGAAAGACTTGAAGACTTTTTCTCTCACTATGCACCGATGATGAAAAGCTTTGTTTATCCTGCTGTCGTTTCAGATGCAGACATTGAAAACGCAGAAAAAGATTTATTTGCAAAATACAAAAAACATTCAGACTTTTACACAGCAAAAGCATACGCTGCATCTCTTGCAAACCAGGACCTCATCGACGAAGAAGGCGGCGCAATCGTCTTGGTTGACCGCTTTCATCCGGCATACTCAGCAGACTTTATCAAGGAAACTCTCGGCGAAACTGTCATCGTTCCTGATTTTATCAAGGCAATCAAAACACCTGTCGTAACAGGAAAAGATGCAATTTCATCAGCAAATGAATTGAAAAAGATTCTGATGAGTGTGAATTAATGTCATTTCGATGACTGACATCACTTCATGGCCGGCATCACTTCACAGCCCGCGCGACAACAAAAAGACCGCTTCTATTTGAGGCGGTCTTTTTGTTCTATAAATTTATTTCTTTTTCGTTGTTTTTTTAGCAGCTGTCTTTTTTACTGCCGGCTTCTTAGCCACAGTCTTTTTAACTGCTGTTGATTTCTTCACTGCCGGCTTCTTCGCTGTTGTGGTTTTCTTTGCCGGAGATTTCTTGGCCGCTGTAGTTTTCTTTACGGCAGTTTTCTTCGCCGTTGTCGTCTTCTTTGCAGCAGTCGTCTTCTTTGCAGGAGATTTCTTTACAGCTGTTGTCTTTTTAGCAGCTGTCTTCTTTGCAGCCGGCCTCTTGGCAGCAACCTTCTTTTCTTCAAACACTTCGCTAAACTGGCGGCACTTGTATTCTGAAAGTTCCTGTGCTTTTGTAAATTCCACATACGCATCGAAAATATCTTTTGCTTTGGAGTCGAGATTTGCGATGAAGTTTGAAGTTACAAAAATGTAAAGCGCGCTGTCACATGCTTCTTTATTGAACCACATTGTGTTGTCAAAGCTGTTTGCTCCGACGAGAATGTGAGAATAAGTGCTGTTCATGAGATAGTCAGAAACTTCTTTGAGAGAAACTTTTCTGTCTTTGCCGGTAAATACTTTGTTTGAAACAACGAGAAGTCTGAAAAGTCTGTCGAGGTTCCAGCGATAGATGTCTGCATTTTTGAATTTGTTTTTCTTAAGAATCTGAATGACCTTTCTCGAAAGTGACCACTTGGCTGCATATGACATGTCAGTAAGTGCAAACGCAATCGAAGAAATGATGATGAGTTCTTTTGAAAGAATGTTGTTTTCGATTCCGGCATAGATGAAATTTACAGGATTTTCATTCTTGCATGCTGTCTTGAGTGTTTCAATGAAATCAAGTTTTTCTTTCTGTTTTTCAGATGCAGCAAGTCCTGATGTATAAACTTTGAAAAGTTTTTTTGCAGTTTTTGCAAATGCTTCAAACTGTTTCTGAGGAGTTGCAACTTTAGTCTTAAGACCTTTTGCCTTGTAATCTTTTTCTACAAATGTATTTGCAATCTTATAGAATGATTCACCTTTCTTTTTGAGACCGGTAATAAATTTTGTAAGCTGCGCATCAGACACCTTGTCAAATACGAGTGCGAGTTCTGAGAAGAATTCTGCATCAACAAAGTCTTCGAGTGATTTGTAAAGATCTTTGTATCTGATTTCATCCCATTCTTCTTCGAGGTCGTAAGTTCCGCGACCATTGAGATAAGAACAAAGTATACTGTATTTTTTATCTTCTGTATCACGAACCTGCATGATGTCCATCATTACCTGAGATTCAAATCCGTTGAGACTGAGATACAAACCTTTCTGGCAGATGTCACTTGATTTTCTGACATACCACAAATCAGATCTCTGCTCTCTGAAGATTAAATAATTATCTGCATCATCTGTAAGTCCAAGTCCTTCTGCGATGCTTCTTGTCTGCATCAAAATGCCGTCACCGTTTTTAACTGCATATTCACAAGACTGCTTGATCCATCCTGATGCTCGTTCATATTTGTTGTTATAGAATACGACAGCTCTTTCGTTTCCTGCACGGTTTGAATATGCGAAAACATTTTCGTTTACATGACCGTTATCCCATACGTCGTAGAACAAGAAATCTTCGCTCTGCGAGAAGAGATATCGTTTTTTCATGAGAGGGAATATGTCGTGCTTATGTCTGTCTAAAAGTCCCTGATCAGGAGTCTCATTTCTGTAAGCTTTTGTATATTCCATTCCATATTTTTCTTCAAAGCCTTCAATCTGTCCGTGACCAAACATCGGAAGACCAGGCATTGTAATCATCAATGTACAAACGCCAAAATATTTATCGCCTTTACCAAACTGAGCAACTGCTGTTTCTTCATCAGGGTTGTTCATAAAGTTAACATAGCGTTTCAAAATCTGAGGATCAAACTTGATTGTATTTTTTACTGTGTCGCGGTACTTCTGGTTTTCTTCTTTCTTGAGCATGTTCATGAAAGCGGAATTGTAAACACGGTGCATACCGAGTGTGCGCACAAAATATCCTTCCATCATCCAGAAAGCTTCTGCAAGTAAAAGTGTATCAGGACATTCTTTTGCAACGCGGTCAACAACTTCTCTCCAGAATTCATTTGGAATTGCATCGTTAAACTGCTGTGTCGAAAGACCTGTCTCTGATCTTGTTGCAATGTCTCCTCCGTGTCCTGGTTCCGGGTACCAGAGGCGGCGGATATGTTTTTTAGCAAGAACCATCGCAGCATCAAATCTGATGATAGGAAAGTTTCTTGCAACGTGTAAAATTTCCTGAATGACAGCTTCGCGAGCGGCAGGATTTAAGAAGTCAATCTGAGCTGTGTCGTTCCAAGGGAGTCCTGTGCCATCGTTGCCGTGGTAAATGTAACGGGTGTCGCCTGTATAATGATCTACGCGTTTAAATACAACTGCGCAGTCGTTTTTCGAATAATAGTGATCTTCGAGATAAACTCCGACTCTGCTGTCGTGAGAAAGATTTTCTCCGTTGTAAGTATACTGAGGGAAAGGATTGTCACGGCGCTGGATGAAGAGGTCTGGTTTTTCGATTACCCATTTACCGTCCATACCAGTGTGATTTGGAACCATGTCAGATGCAAGTCTGATTCCGCGTTTCCAGAGTCGTGCGCGCAAATTTTCGAGCGCACTCCATCCGCCAAGATTGTCGGCAATGTTATATTCCATCAAACTGTAAGCAGACGCTGCGGCTTCTGGGTTTCCGCAAATCTGTTTGATTCTTTTACTTGCATTTGAACGCTGCCACAAACCGATGAGCCAGAGACCTGTAAATCCTTCGTCACGAAGAGCATCAAGTTCTTCATCAGGAATCAAATCGAGCCGGTCAATCGTGCGGCCGTATTTTTTTGAAAGCTGGTCGAGCCATACAAGGACAGTCTTTGCCATGAGAACAACTTTCGGCATCCATTCGCTGTCTGCACTAAAGCGCTCATATTCGTTCATAAGATTTTCAAAACTCATCGCAGGTATTTCAACATCGCCGCCTGCGATTCCATTCCACATTGCTTTTTCTTCTTCGCTCAAAACATCAAGACCAGAAAGAAGTCTCTTTAACCAGTCACCCAAAAGTGACATCCAGTTTTTCTGAATGTATTCAAGCTGACCGCGGAGACTTGTCGGACTAAAGACAACAGGTTCGCGCAAGAAGTTGATGAGGTCATGATTGAAAGGTCCAAATACTGGAAGTGTTGCAAAATATTTCTGAACGTCTGCCCATGTCTTATGATAGAGCGGATTTCTTGCAAGCTTCTGGTCGTTGAACATAATCGAGAACGGAAGGAATGCCGGGTTTTCATTTTCGAGATGAAGAAGAATCATTTCTTCAAAAGATGATTCCCTGTTTGAACGAGGTTTTCCTGTTCCGGCATCGATTGTAGTTTCTGACAAATATTTTTTGAGAGTTTTTTCTCCGCGGTAAACTTCTACCGGCGGAAACTCTGTATTAAACTGGATGATAAGTTCATCGATTGCATCTTTTCCATAAATACTGTCGAGATTTTTAAGTGCATCAGAAAAAGCTGTACCGCATTTTGATTTTCTGTAAAGCATGCAGCAGTAATGTAAAATCTCATCTATAAGTCCCATTGCATTTACGCTTCCTGCAGAAACGCGTTTTTCTTTGAGACCGATTTTGTCATAATATGAATTTAATTTCTGTGTAAATACGCGCACTGCCTTCATGTCAGCAATAACAACATCACCTGTAATCGAATACAGAGCATTGCTAAACTGACACTTGTCACGTACATCTTTACTTACGTGAAATTCGTTATATGAGATTTTCATTCTGCTCTCCTGTTACACTCTTTTAGAAATTTTTTTAATTTTTTCTATTAAGTTTTTGTTTTCGGCAAGTTCTTCGACTGTACATGGAATTCTATAAGTCCAGTTAAACTCGTTTACCTCGCCCGGAATATTTATTCTTTCATCTTTCGAATCTGGAAGCCAGTATTTAATGTCCATATACAAGAAATCCTGCAATGGGTGGATGCACCAGAGGCTTGCACTTGAACCACATGCAGTCAAAATGTTTTCTGCAATTTCTGGTGTAAAGTTTTTCAAAAGCTCAATTGATTTTGTTTCTTCGATATCCTGTGGTTTTACGATGTCAGAAAAATAATCAATGTTTGCTTTTACAAATGAATATGAAGAATCAGTTTCTGTTTCCCACCACTGCCTGATAGTAGTTGAGTCATGAACAGATGTCGTTGTAACAGAAAGTTCGCGGTAGTCTGCAAAGTCAACATAAGGCTGACCTTTCTTTCCCCATTCTCGTGTCCATCTTACGACATTGAGACCAAAAATATTTTCATTCTTCATCACTTCTGGAACACACTCAAGACCGACACCGAGGTCTTCACCGCAAGGCTGCATCTTAACTGCTTTCGTAAGGTTTTTGAAAATATCTGTTGCCTGATTTTTCCATTCTTCGTTCTGTGCTTCATTTTTTTCTGCAAAAAGTTTTTCAATTTTTTCTTTTTCTTCTGCCGATAAAGTTGACCACGCGAACGACTGATTGAAAGTCCATACAGGAATAAATTTATCTTTTTCAATTTCGATTAAAGTGCGGTTGTTCCAGTATTCAACAAGTTTCTGACGGATCTTGTCTGCAGTTTCTTTTTCGCACCACTGTGGAAATTCTTTTTCGTAAATGTCTTTATCGCCTTTAATTTCTTTTTTGAAAAGCCAGAGTTCTTCTTCTCCGAGTCTGTCACAAAGGAGTTCGAGAATCTCGTGAGATTTTTCTGCGTTCCAGGTAAAGTAATCGATGTCGGCTGTTTTTACATGAGGCTCTGAAAGCCATCGGATTCTTGAGTCGTCAAAACCGAGTTCGTTTAATTCTGAACGGTCGATTGCAACATAAGGTTCTGCATGACCAAGGATTGCAGTTGAGTTTCTTTCAGGGATTGCCCAGATTCTGAAGAAGCCGAGAATATGATCAAGACGATAAGCCGAATAATAATCGCTTGCTGTAATCAGGCGGTTTTTCCACCATGAGTATTTTTCTTTCTTAAGATTTTTCCAGTTGTAAGTCGGAAATCCCCAGTTTTGTCCGCAAGGGTTTTCACCGTCGACAGGAGAACCTGCCCTGAGATCGTGATTGAAAAATTCAGGGTGAGCCCAGGCATCGCACGAGTCTTCGTTCATTAAAATAGGCATATCGCCTTTTAAAATTATTCCGAGTGACTTAACATAATCGCACGAATCTTTAAACTGTTCTGCAAGCCTCATCTGCATCCACGCGTAGAAGAGATGTTCTTTTTTTAATTTTGCATCGTTCCATCTTGATTCAATTTCTTTCTGAGAAAGTTTCTGGTCTTTTTTATTCCAAGACTTCCAGGATGACTGCATGTTCTGCCATTTTAAATTTTTGTAAACGGCATATTCGACTATCCATGGATTTTTTTCGCACCATGAAGAAAGTTCTTTGTCAGGTGATTCTGTTTTTGCAATTTCTGTTGAATCGTAAAGTGCACGAAGAAGATCTGTCTTTACATTTAAAATATTCTGGTATTCAAAACGCGGTTTGTAAGTGAAATTCTTTTTAAAATCATCGTATGTGGCTTTGAAATTTTTTGCGGTTTTATAAGTTCCACCAAATTCTGAGAAAGCAGAGATGTCAGCGAAAATCGGATGAAGGGCAAAAGCCGAGAGACCCGAGTAAGGCGAGCTCTGAGTGCCTGTGTCATTGACCGGGAGAAGCTGGATGATTGAAAGTCCGCACCTTTTGCAGAAATCTGCGAACTTTTTGAGTGATGTGTATTCTCCGATTGCCGGAGATTCTTCAGTATATAAAGCGCCAAGTGGAACGACAGTTCCAGTCAACTTTTTGGAATCACCTTTTGCCATAATACAAAATTATAACACGGTTTGAGAAATTTCGCTTATTTTTTTGGTGGAATTTGCCCGGCCGCAAACACCTGCTCTCGCCAAAAATCCCTCACAAAAGATGTGACGTATTTTTGGCTACGCAGGTGTTTTTTTTCATCTATTCTGAATAGATGGTATAATCCTCTTCTTAATTGAGTTACTTATTCAAATATTCCACAACAAGTTCACCCATTTTCTTTGTTCCTACGAGCTTGCCTGCTGCTTTAACTGCTTCTACATCACCGGCGATATCACCAGTTCTCCATCCGTCATCGAGTACTTTTTCTACTGCGGCTTCGATTGCTTTGGCTTCTGTTTCAAGCTTGAAGTCGTAGCGGAGGAGCATTGCTGCAGAAAGAATTGTTGCCAATGGATTTGCGAGGTCTTTTCCGGCGATGTCTGGAGCTGAACCGTGGATTGGTTCGTAGAGGCCAGGGCCTTTTCCGTCACCAAGGGAAGCAGAGGCCAGCATTCCGATGGAACCTGTAATCTGAGAAGCTTCGTCAGAAAGGATGTCTCCGAACATGTTTGAAGTTGCGATAACGTCAAACTGTTTTGGATTTCTAACGAGCTGCATAGCTGCGTTGTCTACATACAAGAAGTTCAAAGTAACTTCAGGATATTCAGCATGAACTGTTTCTGCAACTTTTCTCCAGAGACGGCTTGATGTCAAAATGTTTGCCTTATCAACAACAGTCAAAATCTTTCTGCGGTTCATTGCAGATTCAAAGCCGAGACGAACGATACGTTCGATTTCTTCCCAAGAATAGCGTTCTGTATCCCAAGCTGATTTTCCGTCTGGAGCAGTTCCACGATCACCAAAATAAATACCGCCAGTCAATTCGCGCACGATCAAAATATCAAGACCGTCACCTACAACTTCGTCTTTGAGAGGACAAGCAGCCTTAAGCTGTTTGAACATCAAAGCAGGACGGAGATTTGCGTATACCTTCATTCCACCGCGAAGACCTAAAAGTGCTTTTTCTGGTCTGAGTTCTGGAGCAACATCATCCCATTTTGGTCCACCAACAGCACCGAGCAAAGCAGAATCTGCATCAAGCGCAATCTGAAGCTGGTCTTTAGGAAGCGGTTCACCAAACTTGTCGATGGCACATCCACCGGCAATTACGTTCTTGTACTCAAATGAGTGACCAAACTTTTTACCAACTGCATTCAAAACATTGACTGCTTCTGCAATCACATCTGGACCGATTCCATCACCAGGAATCAACGCGATAGTCTTATTCATATTAACCTCTTTGATGCGTTTTTAGCGCATAATTTAATGTTTAAGTATTACTAAAGTTATAAAGCATTTGTTAATTTTATGCAAGTAGGGAAACTTTGCACTGAATTAATTGAGATACTTCTCGATATTCAAGTCGACCATATCGAAATGATTACTTCTCAGTTTCCGATTTATCCTGATTATGAAAAGCATTCAATCAGGCTCGATAAAGGCAGTTGACCGCACGAAAGCAAGTCCACGTTTACAAAATTTTCTTGAATATCTTTCAACAAAAAGACCGTGTGATGACTTTACCTCAAGAGTCGATTCTGCAGTTTATGCTGCAAAAACTAATTCATCATGGAGAAAACAGTACATGACGGTTGGACTTTGGATTGAAGAAGCAAAGGAACAGGCTATAAAAGAAGGTTTAGCAGAAGGACTGACGAAAGGTCATGCAAAAGGACTGGCAGAAGGTCGTGCGGAAGGTCGTGCAAAAGGACTGGCGGAGGGTCGTTCGGAGGGTCGTGCGGAGGGTCGTGCAGATGCAAAACTCGAAGCTGCGGTAATCGCTGTAAAAAATTATCATCAACCGATAGAAATTGTTGCAGCCGATTTTAATGTTCCTGTCGAAAAATTAAAATCAAGACTGAAATAAAACTGCTTCACATCTGTGTCAATTTTTTATCGAAGACGCATGAATTCCGGATACTTTCTAAGTTTTGGAATCAAAACTTCACATTACATCGAAAAAGTAATAAACTGTAATTATGAATAAATATATTTCTCTATTATTTTCATTTTTGCTTTTATTTTCCTGCAGTTCGCCAACTTCAACTCATTCTACAGACAGCCAGGATAATACAAGCCAAGACCAGTCAGATTTTGACTACAAATTACGATGGAAAAAATGTTCAATCTCTGAGAACATAATTGATTTAGACTGGACTTCCATTAAAGACGCAGACTTTTACCGAATTTATTATATTGGGAAAAATACTGATACAACAACGATTGAGGAAATAAAACAAAATAATGAATACATTGATTCAGACAAAGCCACTTCTGAAATCTCATTAGTTATAAGTGAACCTGGCCATGCCTTTTTCTATATAACTGCAATCGACGCAAATGGAAATGAAATTCAGCAAATTGAAGAATACAGATCTGTTAATTATGATACTTCTTTCGACTGGGATCTGGATAACAGTTTACAGAATAAATCTGAATGTATATTGAAGTGGACTCGTTCTGCAGGAGCTAATCCATATTTTCTTTTTGCGTATGCCTGCGAAGAAAATTACACTCCTACCAGGGATGAAATCATTGACGAAGGACAAGAATTTGATTTAACATCTGAAAGTTATAC
>JAGHSB010000252.1 GCA_018066075.1 Candidatus Treponema scatequi | reverse complement strand
ACATCAAGGTAAATGATGCTGTAAACTATATAATGTTAAAGCTCTATGTTCTGCATGATTTTCTGAAGGATTCTGCATGCCTTTCCGCGATGTGAAATGGCATTTTTCTCTTCGGGTAAGATTTCTGCATCTGTTTTACCGAGCTGTGGTAAAAAGAAAATCGGGTCGTAGCCAAATCCGTATTGTCCGCGGCTGTCTTTTACATCTTCGATGAGAGTTCCTTCCATTGTTTCCTGGGCGATGAAAAATCTTGAAGGGTTGATCATCAAAACCATCGAGCACGAGTAATGCGCCGAGCGTGGTCCGTTGATGAATGCCGGTAAGTAATCCGGATTTAATTTTTTAGCGTTTTCTTTGAGTATATTTATGTCAGTGGAATTTTTTAATGCGTCATTCAGTTCTGAAATCAAAAATGCATTCTGTTCATCCTGCGATATCTTAGAACCATCCGGCTTTCCCTTATGAAACTCCGGCCCTGCATAACGAGCCGACCACACTCCAGGCGTTCCACCTAAAGCATCAACGCAAATTCCACTGTCATCTGCGATAACCGGACAATGCACGATATCCCACAGCGCCCGCGCCTTAATCATACTGTTCTGATAAAAATCAGTCCCAGTTTCTTCCGGATCAAATGCAATGCCTTCATCTTTAGGCGTAACGATTTCATGCTCAGAAAATATTTCCTGCATCTCGCGTTTCTTATTAATATTACCACTTGCTAAGTAAATTTTCATGATGTAATTTTAGATTAAATGTGAGAGTTAGTAAATAGACGCAGATAACGCAGATTTGCGCAGGTAGATGAGTAAATTTTTAGACACAGATTTCACAGATTCCACGGATTTTTAAAGGTTTAAAGAAAGGGGGATATTCTTTAATCATATATCTAATCTGTGAAATCTGTAAAATCTGTGTCTAAATTTTTTTTAGTTTACAATGCGCTTTACTTCTACTGTTTTGGGACTAAAGTTGACTAGAAGTCCAAGTTTTAAATTTGTTGCTTTTAAGTAATTTAATACTTGTGCTTTGTGAACAGGGTCTGTTTCTTTCATTGTTTTTAATTCAACAATTACAGAATCGTTAACTATAAGATCAGAAACATATAAACCGATTACATGACCTTTGTAGTAAACAACGGTTTTTGTTTGCGTTTTAATGTCCATTTTTTTACTTCTTAACTCATAAGCCAGTGCATTTTCATAAACTTTTTCCAAAAAACCAAAACCTAAAGTATTATAAACTTCATAGCAACTACCAATTATTATTTCAGTTATTTTATTTAACTCCAATTTAAACCTCCAAAAAATCTGTGAAATCTGTGAAATCTGTGTCTAAAAAATTTTTAAATTCATTCAGCTGATATTTTTTAAATACCAGCTGAATGAAAAAAAAATTAATTACTTCTCATCGTTGAAGAGTTCGGGGGTTAGTTTGCGGAAGCGGGTTAGGACGTTGGCGATTATTGAGGTTTTGATGCCAAGGACTTTGGCGATTTCGGCGTTGGTGGGGGCGATTTTGTAGCGGCCGGACTGCAGGACTTTGGTTTTGGAAGTGAAGCTGCGCTTTTGAAATTCCATTCGCTCTTCGAGGCGTTTAAATTTGGGGAGGCCTTCGCAGGTGCCGTAGTTTTGCATCTGGAGCTGGTAGTTATTGATAAGGCAGTAGGCGCGGGCGCGGTTGTTCTGGATTTCTTCGCGGATTAATGCTTTGTTGATGAGGTTTGCTTTGAGGGAGCATACTGTTGAAGATAAAATGTCGCTTGAGATTTTGCAATAGTTTGAAACTTTGTGAATCTCATCGTCGTTGAGGTACCATGCTGATTTTAATGCGAGGATGAGTACACCGCGCTTGAGTTTACGCTTGCGGGATTCTGCAACACAGAGTCTGTGTGATTCAGGTCTGAAAAATTTTTTGTAGACGAGTGATGGAATTTTTTCTTCTTCTGTTTGTGGAACATAGCCTTCTGTTTTATCTGCGAGATTAAAGAAAGCTTTTTGCGTGCGTGAGAGTAAATCATCGTAATCGATAATTGATTCCTGAATGTAAGTGCGAGTCATGTTATTCTGCTTTACTAGTTTTTGTCTGTAATCAATTTTTGTTAATTTTAAAACTGTGTAAACATAACTGCCAAATGATGTAATTTCAGGATTGAAATTTTTTAACAGCGTCGGGATTTTTTTCTGAAGAAAAAATAAAAGAAAATCACTTCTTTCATCTTCATCTAAATCAACGATGTCAAACATTATAGGCTCAAAGTAAATTTTTTTGTAGACTAAAATGCAAGCCTGGTTAAATGATATTTTTTTTGACTCTATTAATTGCGGAATCTCGTCCAGCTTAATATCAGTCATAAAAAACTCCTTCCTCCATACCCAATGATACCAGACGTATCAATGAATATGTTGCAAGAAGTGTGCCAAGTTTTTAAAGTATCTTTGAAAACTCTTTTACGATTTCTGGGATTAATGTTTCGAGTTTTCCGTCGCGGGACATGCCTGATGCGTTTTTGTGACCGCCGCCGCCGAAGTGGGCTGCTACTACGCTTACGTCGATTTCGTCACGGCTTCTGAAACCTGCTGTGCAGCTGTGTTCTGTTTCCTGTCTTGCAAAGACAACTGCTTCGACACCTTCAGAAGAGAGAAGGGCCTGATAGAGCATGTCACTGTCGCGTCCTTCCTGTCCGTATTTTTTTGTGTCTTCAAGAGTTTCGTATGCAACGACGAGTTTGCCGCCCAGATATCTTTCTGCGTGATTGAGAGTTGATGCTAAAAGTTTGCGAGTGGAATATGGTTTGCCGCCAGTTATTCTGTCATACATTTTGTTCGGGTTTGCACCTGCTGTTACGAGACGAGCTGTGAGTTCAAAAACATTTGCTGAGTCTTCGCGTAAAAATCTAAAGAAGCCAGTATCAGTTGATAAACCAAAAAACAAAATGTCTGCTGCTTTCTTGTCGAGCTTGCCGATGATTCCTTCGTAAAGCATCTGAACAAGACAGCTTGCTGCAGGACTTGTTGAATCGATGATTGAAACTGCGCCTTCGAGAGGAGCCGAAGTTTTATGGTGATCGATGATGAAAAAGTCGTAACCTTTTGTGTCTCCGACTTCTCCGAGTCGTGCGATTTCTCCACAGTCAACGATGATGAAACCTGTTTTCTTTATGTCTTCATTTGACATAAATGGAATTTCGTTTACGAACATCTCGCCGTACTGTTTGATTTCTGATCTTTTGAAAGGTCCGTTATTTAAAAGTGTAAATGGCTTGTTTAATTTTTCAAGAATGTAAGAAACACCGAGTGTAGAAGAAATACAGTCGCCGTCAGGATCTTTGTGTCCTGCGATGATGAACTGCTCGTGTTTGTCGATAAAAGCTTTGAACGAATTAATCTGTTCGTCTGTTAAAATAATCATGGCGATATAATATTAAAAAAGGGGAATTTTTACAATATGAAACGAGATGTAGAAAAAGATGTTGTATAGCGAGAAAGATATTGAGCAGTTTGAGAAAGATGCAGAAATTGTGCCGTGGACGAGGACATAAAAAAAGACCCCGGAGAGAGTTCCGAGATCTTTAATATGTTAAACTCCGGTTAGTATAGAGTTTATCTTAATTCGAGTTCGATAGACTCAGGTTCTGACTGGTCTACCTTGTGGTTGTCTGCAATACCCCAGACTCTGTTGTTGTGGTCAGTTGGAATTGTGAGCATTACCTTTAAGAATTTATTGTCTTTCTTTACAACTGTGATGTAAG
The DNA here is from genome assembly GCA_018066075.1 of Candidatus Treponema scatequi. Taxonomy (GTDB): domain Bacteria; phylum Spirochaetota; class Spirochaetia; order Treponematales; family Treponemataceae; genus Treponema_D; species Treponema_D scatequi. The sequence continues at coordinate 1,879 of JAGHSB010000252.1, read as the reverse complement.
GAGACATTTTTCTTGGCAATTCACGGATTGTAAGTTTTCTTGGTGTATCTTTCTGCCATTTTGACCATTTCTTTGGAATTGTTACGATTCCGAGATCTGCACCGTATTTTCCGTAGAAAACAACGTAAGCATTTGTTGAATCAAGAATTTTATAGACTGGAGCAGAGTAATAACTGATGTCTGCCTTTGTAGTCTGTGCTAATGCTGGAAAAGCCATTAATGCGCTGAAAACTATAAAAAGAATTCCTTTTCTGAATTTCATAAGAAACCTCCATTGTTGTCTTTTTATTATAAGATGTTTCAATAAAACTGTAAAGCAAAAAATGATTTGAAAACTGCCTGAAAACTGAAGGTTTTTTAGTGGAAGTTTTCAGAGATTTTATCAAGTGTAGATTCTAATTTTAAGATTTCTGTCTCAGAAAGGCCTGTAAAAAATTTATCTTTGAGGCGTTCTGAAATAGCAGAAGTAGTGTCATTGTATTTGATTCCCTGGGGGGTGAGCTTTACGAGTTTGATGCGGCTGTCTTCTGGGCTTGAAGCGGTTTTGACATAGCCGAGGGATTCTAGTTTTTTTATGAGCTGGGTTGTAGTTGACTTGTCACGGTTTATTTTTTCGGAGATTTCGCGCATCGTAAGCGTTTCGTTTTGCGAAAGGAGAAAGAGGATAAAACCGTGGCTTGAGGCAAGGTTTGGAAGGCCTGTTTTATTAAGTTCCACCCGAAGAAAATCTGCACAAAGAGAATGGATGCGTGAAATCTTGGAAATGATGTTTGTTTCTGATTTTGGCATAATTGATTATACCACGTAAAAAAGATAAAATTAAGTTATGATCTGGTTTTTTATTAAGAAAAATTTCTGGGACGGATGGGAAAACATCGGAAACCTTGTCGTTCCAAACCTTATGACACTTGGCGTTTTAGCACTTATGTTCGTTGGATATCTTTTCGGATTTTCATTCAATCCGATTTCGCTTTTATTAATGTACATAATGGTAATTCTCGGAATTGCATGCATCATCGTCTTTGAATCTGCATTTGCAGACAACGCAAAAAAGATTGCAGATTTTGGAACTGCTAAATACAGCGGCTACTTTTCTCAGATTGGAAAGGCTTTCAAAGAGAATTTCAAGTTTGGACTTATGACTGGTTTTCTTGTTGTGAGCGCGGTAACAGGAGTTCCACTTTACATTCACATGGACAGTTTTTACGGTGTTGCTCTTGGAATGGTCCTCATGCTTTTTGTCTGCATCGTGATGCTCGCTTTTCAGTGGTACATTCCGCTCAGAAGCCTTTTGAACATGGCTCCGAAGAAAGCTTTGAAAAAATGTTTTGTCGTTTTGTTTGACAATTTTGCTTTTTCTATTTTTATGGAATTTTACTGCATCGTTCTGCTCGTGATGTCAATTGTCTGTCTTACGACGATGCCTGGTGCGTGCGGTATTTTGCTTGCAAGAACAAACGCACTGAGACTAAGACTTTTAAAATACGACTGGCTTGACCAGCATCCTGAACAGAAAGCACAGGGTGTCAGAAAAAATATTCCGTGGAGTGCTCTTATTCAGGAAGACAAGAGATTGCTTGGAAATAAGGGGTTTAAGGATCTGTTCGGCGGAGCGAAGACGGAAGAGGATTAATTGGGAATTGGGAATTGGGAATTAGGAATTAGGAATTGGGAATTAGGAATTAGGAATTAGGAATTAGGAATTAGGAATTGTGGGGGCGCGGAGGGAGATTAAACTGATTCTTAGCACTCTGAACTGACACCAAATTCTTAGACAGAATTTATGCCGCTCCTTCCAAGTATTTCACAGGAGAATTCCAGTTCAATTTTTTCTGGATTCTTCTGTGATTATAAAAATCTATGTAATCATCAATCAGTT
>JAGHSB010000006.1 GCA_018066075.1 Candidatus Treponema scatequi | reverse complement strand
AGCACCACCTTCTCCTGATAAGTATGCTTTTACAACTTTTAATTTATACTCTTCTGAGTATTTGGACATAAAAAATGCACCTCCTAAAATTGGACTTTATTTGTCCAACTTTTGGGGTGCACTTCATTACGATGGCAGCCTTTCTATTTGGAAGCTGTCAGTTGATTCTGGCAGCTTTTTATTTTTTTTGATGCTGTCAATTTATTCTGGCAGCTTCTTTGTTTTATTTAATTTTGTTTTTCATTGCTGTGATTGCAGTTTCGAACTGAACTCCGGAAACTGGTCCTGTTGGATTGAAGTTCTGGCCGTCTGGCAAATCCAAAAAGCCGTATTCAACGCAGCCGAGGATTGCATCAAAGTCTTCGTTGTCTACTTTAACATCTTTAATAGGAGATTTAAGACCTGCTTCTGAATAGCCTGTTGAATATTTTGTTCTCAATGCAGGTTTGTCTTTTTTGTTGCAGTAGATGTTCCAGATGAAGCGGGCTTCCATTGCTCTTGTGAGTTTTGTGTAAGAGTATGTCTTTGCAGGAGTTGTTGTTTTTACTGCAGAAGTGATGAGTCCTTTTTCGAGGAGCTTTTTGAAAAGCTGGTTTTCGTTAAACTCATTGTTTGCTGTGTATGGATAGATGATTGAAGGGTGATTCTGAGTAATCATCATCATGTCACCGATTGTAAGTTCTTTCTTTACGAGGAGAGCATGTACATTTGAAGATTCTTTTACGCTTCGTAAATCCCATGCGTTGTCACGAACTGTTTTGTATGCTTCTCTGTAAAAACTTTCTGCATTGATGAATGCTTCGTCAAACTTTGCAACTGCTGACATGTAATCTTTTTTCTTGTAAAAGTCGATTGCTTCTTCTGTTAATACTACAGGTTTGTCCTGTGATGTAAATCCTGCTTCTGCAAGATTCTTTGTAATACCAAGTCTGTGTGAAAGAACGAGTGTCTGAACATCACCTTTGTATGCCTTGTCAGAAGCCTGGCAGTATTCTTTTGCTTTTGTAAAGTTTTCTTCAAGAAGGTAAGCACGGCCCTGAAGAGCGATGAGTCTTGCTTCTGTTGATTTAGAAAAATCTTTTTTCAAAAGATTGTCGATGTCTTTGATGAGTTTGTCACAGGCTTTGTTTCTGAGTTCTGCTTCGGCCATCGAAAGATTTTCCTGAAAGTAATAATCAGCATCGAGATTTACAAGTCTAAATTCGTAATCGCTGATTTCTGACTGCTGGTCAGCAGGGATTGTTTTTACGATGTCCTGCTGAAGTGTGCTGCAGGATGTAAAAAAGATTGCTGCTGTGAAAATTCCACTTAAAATAATTTTTGTTAACTTCATAATTTGTTACCTCAAATTCCATGCGTTAAGTTTATTGTCTACTGTAACTGCAAAGCAGTCAGGATAGTTGTCGCCGTTTACATCAGCAAATGCAGGAATTCCTGTTCCGGCAATAGGGAAGCCTGACATAAGTTCGAGTTTGTCGTTGAATGCGTAGATCAAGTTTCCGTCGATACCGATTGTAATTACTGGATGCTTGTTGATTGTCTGAATGTCGAGGATTCCTTCTTTTACTGTTACATTATCAAGCTGAACAGAAGTTACTTCGCCATTTGATGGATCAATTTTAGAAATAAGACCTTCTGAAGAAACTGCATAGAAGAATCCTTCTGCTGCCTGAAGATTGTTGTAATAAAGACCATCGAGTTCGAGAGAGTTCTTTAATTTAACTTCGTTGTTTTCAACAGAATAGATTTTAACAAGTCCCTGGAGTGTTACGAAAGCAACATAATAAGTGTTGTCTTTGTTCTTGAAGATTGCAGGGTGTCCGTATCCGATTTTGTTAATCATGATTGGTTCATCTGCATTGATGCATTTTCCGTCGATGAGAACAAAGATGCTTCCCAAGAATCCGCGTTTGTAAATTACACCGCAGTTTCCGTTATACCATGAAGTGAGGTTTTCTCCATCGACATCTTCAACTTCAAAATCAACTGCAGAAGATTTTCTTCCGGAAATTCTGATGAACTGTCCGTCATCACATGGAACATATGAAACATCTCCAGTAAGGAATGCTTCATCAATCTGAGTTCCCTTGAACTTAACTGGATATCCGCTGTCTGGTTCGAGTCTTTCATTGAATACATAGAACTCGTTGTCAGCAGTAAGTGCTACGAGCATTTCGCGCTGCTTAAATGTAACTGCTTTGATCTGTGCTTTCTTTGGAAGTTCATACTGGTATGTTTTTGTTTTCTTAACATCCATAGCCTTAACAGTCTGTCCGTTTTCAAGCCAGAAGATTGTTGTTGGCTTTGAAACAGGTGAAGCCATTACTGCATTTGAATGGTTCTTTGTAAGTTCAAACGGGAATCCCGGAATATTTTTAAGGCTTCCTGCGTTTTTGCTGTTTGCTTTCAAGTGGAATTTGATGTGACTGTCTTCAACTGAGATGTCTACTTTTCCGATTGTATAAAGTTCAAGAATGCTTGAAAGTGATGAGTTTGATGTAATGAAGAATGGTTTGCTTCTTTCGAGGTCGTAGAACAAACTGAGTGAAGATTCTTTCTGTCTGCCGCTGGAAACATTTTTAAAGTTAGGGTTGTAAGAAATATTTGTTCCGCCTGAGAAAGTCTGGTAGATTCTTGAAATTGATTCTGCAGACTGAGAGAAGTAAACGTAATTGTTGTATACAAGATAATATGGTTTTGGAAGATCGATCTTGAGTGCTTTCAAAAGTCCGTTCAAGAAACCAGGAAGTTCCATTCTTGGAATTCTTACGCCGTTGAGAATCAAGCTTTTATTTTCATTGAGCAAGAAAGAAGAGAAGAGTGAATCGAATACTTCACGTCGTTTTGATTCGTTTGTGATTTCGATTGCAAATACAGGATCGTTTAATCCTTCGATACCGAGAACTGCAAGTTCCTTTCCTGTCCATGAGAATAAAAGGTCATCGAGTGTTACGCCGAGAAGAGGTTTACATACACTGTTACCTGTCTTCCAGAGTCCGTCTAGATTCATTTCTGGCATCAATGGAAAGAATGTATTCTTTAACTGTTCGAGAGTTCCAATATTGAGAACTGTGTAATACTGAATTGCGCTGCTCATCTTTGTGATGAGTTCTGGAACGGAAGAGTTTGTCGTGATGAGTTTTACTGCATCAGCTTTCTTTTCATCGTTGTATACATCCTGTGAAACGCTTGTTGCAATATCAACATTAAGAGTAATTTCACGGTCGTTGATTCCGAATGAAAGAACGCTCAAGTCATCCTGACTGAGAACGCTTGTAATTTTTTCTAAGAATAAATTGCCCTTTATGAAAGAAGAAACAAGTCCTTTTGCATCAACTACAAGCTTGATAGGATCATCAGATTTTTTATTGATGAGTTCCTTCTGCTCTTTTGTATAATTTGCGTCGTTGTTTCCTTTGATTGCTTGAATGAAATAATCGAGATCGTTACTTGCAATCAAAAGATTTCTGTATGGTTTTACATAGTAAACATCTGAACCAGATTTAAATTCAAAATAATTTAATCCGTTTGTTGAAATTAATGAAAGTCCGTCGATTGAAAGTCTCGGTAAAACAAGATTTCCAAGACGTGTTGCTGCGGATAAAACACCGAGGTCAATCGAAGCAACAAACTTTTCAAGACTGCCGTTTTTAGAATAAAGAGCGGCATCGATCTTTCTTGAAACGAGAGCTTTAACAACAGGGTCGTCTGTCCATTTAGATTCCCTTAACATCATGAAAATACCACGGATATCAGACATGCTGCTGTCTGACAAAAAGATGTCTGCTGCACGCAAATCCAAAAGCGGTCTTACACAGTCATAAAGTGAATCTGTGTGAAGATAAGCTGCATATCCCTGTGGAATCATTCCAATTGATTTTTTCTTGTCGAGTGCAGAGAAAGTACACCATGCGGCAATGATCAAAATCAAAACAAGAAGAACTTTAAGAATAAAAAGAATGAATCTTACAAAAGGATTTCTCTTTTTCTTCTTTTTTGAATTGTCAGTCTTCTGTTTTTCGGCAGGCTGTTCCTGGACTGTCTGTTCTCCGGCAGTTTCAACTTCTACAGATGTCTCTTCGACTACCTGTGTCTGTTCTACTACTGGAACCTGTTCGTTTTCGTTGTTGTTTTCGTTTTCCATATATCTCACCTTTTTAACGTTTTGTTTCCATAATATGTAATTATTGAAATTTATCACAAAAATCGATAATATTGAATACATGAGTACTCAAAAAACTATTGATGAAAAAACATTGGAGAATCTTCTCTATCTTTCACGCCTTAGTCCTGAAAGCACAGATTTACAGACTTTGAAAAAACAGGTAGATGACATCGTCGGCTACTTCGAAATTCTCTCAAAATTCGATGACAGCCAGAATCCTTATGATGCCTATCCTTCGACAAAGGCCGAAAAACTCCGCGCGGACGAAATCGTTGACGGTCTCGACATTCCTGACGTTAAAAAAGTCTCAGAAAACTTTATGGACGGATATTTCCAGGTTCCAAAAGTATTGGGCGAAGGAGCATAAAAAATGGCATTTTTCAGCATTAAAGATACAGTTAAAGCTCTTAAAGATGGAACTTGCACAAGCGCAAGTCTAGTAAAAGAATCGATCGATACATTTGAAAAAGACAAAGCTTCAAAAATTCCACTTAACGCATTTCTCGAAATGTACAGCGACGCCTTAACAAAAGCAGAAGCCGCAGACAAAGAAATCGCAGACGCAAAGGCAGCCGGAAAGATTGACGAGCTCTTTGCAGAAAGGCCGCTTTTGGGCGTTCCATTTGCAGTAAAAGACAACATTTCGGTAAAAGGCCAGCGCTTGACTTGTGCAAGTAAAATCCTTGAAGGCTATGTGGCTCCATACAACGCAACAGTAATCAACCGCCTCGAAGCAAAGGGCGCAATTCCGCTCGGACGCTGCAACCAGGACGAATTTGCAATGGGTTCATCAACAGAATACTCTTGCTACGGCGCAACAAGAAACCCGATTAACCGCGAATATGTATCAGGTGGATCATCAGGAGGACCTGCTGCTGCAGTTAGTGCAAACCAGGCTCTCTTTGGCCTTGGAACAGAAACTGGTGGATCAGTTCGTCTTCCTGCAAGTTACTGCGGTATTTACGGTCTTAAGACAACATACGGCGTTTTGAGCCGCTGGGGTGTAGTTGCTTACGGATCTTCTTTAGATCAGGTAGGACTTTTAGCTCACACTCCAGATGATATTGCTAAAACTCTTTCATGCATGGCTGGCGTTGACATGTACGACGACACAAGTGCAGACTTGAAAGATGCAGATAAACTTGCTTCACTCGAAGCATTCTCAGACGCAGAAATCGCAAAATTAAAATTTGCAATTCCAAAACAGTTTCTTGAAACAAAAGGTCAGAGCGATGACGTTACTGCAGTATTCAATAGCGTTCAGGACTGGCTCAAATCAAAAGGTGCAAAGATTGATGTTGTAGACCTTCCTGTTCTCGACGCATCAATTGCAAGCTACTATGTAATCGCTCTGGCAGAAGCTGCATCAAACCTTTCCCGCTTTGATGGAATTCGTTACGGCCGTCGTGTTGATACAGGTGACGGATATGACGAACTTTACGTTCATACAAGAAGTGAAGGTTTTGGACCAGAAGTAAAAAGAAGAATCGTAATCGGAAACTATGTTCTCTCAGAACAGTTCTCCGGAGACACATATAAAAAAGGAATGACAGTCCGCGCAAAAATCCAGGCTGCAATGGCAAAACTCTACGAAAGCTATGATGTAGTTCTCTGTCCTGTTTGCCCGACCCCTGCATTCAAGCTCGGTCAGAAAGTTGACAGTCCTCTCGAAATGTACCTCAGCGACTTGTACACAACTTTCGTAAACCTTGCGCGTATTACATCAATTTCAGTTCCAGCCGGTAAAACATCAGAAGCCAACGGCTCAATGCCAATCGGCATCCAGTTTGCTGCAGCGATGTTTGAAGAAGCCAAAATCCTTCGTCTCGCACAGTCTTGGGAAAATGATCACCCTGGATGTGGTATTCCGTTGAAGTAAACTCATAAAAACAATAAACTTCATGAATTAAAAAATCCATACTGAAATTTCAGTATGGATTTTTTTTTAATAAACACCCAGTACTGCCGGCGTATTCCAGAAGCTCGAATAACTTGTGATGTCGCTCGAAGCTTCTTCCCAGATGCTCTGTGCTGCATATGACTTTGGAATGTTTACTGTCTTACCGTTTGAAATTGCATTCTTAACAGTGTTGAATCCCTGAGTGAAAGTTACATGCTGTGCATCAAGGTTTCCGAAATAATATTTTGCAGGGTTATAGTGAACTGTAAATGGATTGTAAGCAAGACCTGCACCTAATGCAGGGTCAGCAGGAATCCAACCGAAGTCATCGATGTAAAAGTTAACCCACCAGTGTGGTTTTGCAATCTTGTCTGCGTCGACTAAAATTCCACTCATGACTTTTGCAGGAACTCCTGCTGTTCTCAAAAGTGCTGCATACAAAACTGCAAAGTCATATGCGTCACCGTTTTTTGTCTTAAGCATATCGAGAGGACTTGTGTCACTCTTGCGAAGTTTTTCCTGTATCTTATAATTTGCAATCATGTATTCGTAAATTAATTTTGCCTGACGATATGGATTTATTGACTGATAGATAATTGTCGGTAAAAGTTTTACGAGTTCTGGTGTATCTGCAGGAACAAGCCTGTCTGCTTTTGTATATGTTTTGTAAAGCATACGGCTTCTGTTTTTTGGAATTGTAACATTGTCGATATCGATCCATGTTTCAACAGAACGGACAGTGATTACATGATTCTGACTGAGTCTGATTTTTTCAAGCTGTGCGTAAGAGTTCTTTCCTGTTTTGTCCATTACAATCTGGAATACAGAAGTGTTGTCGTAATTTTCGAGAAGAGGCTTTGGTTCGCTTTCTGTTAATGTTACAGAAGGCTGATCTCCAGTTGTCTGCGGAAGAGGAAGTCTGAAACTCAAAACAGAATCTTTTGTTCCTTTGATTTCTTTTACATCAGCACTTACCTGAACGAGATAAGAATTTTTTGTTCCGTAATTTTTTACGCCTGCGCGCTGTAAAACTGTAAACGGATGTTTGACTGACTGACCGTTTTCTGTTTCGACATAAACATAACCAGGAAATGCTCCGTCTGGAACGAATACTCTGATTTCTGTTTCACTCCAGTATTCATAGTCAAAGTCGATGTCAGATGCGTGAATGTATTCTGTTCCTTCATCAAGAGGGTTTCCTGCGTTGAGAGAGTTTTCTGTGATCTGCTGCTGTGTTTTTTTAGTTGAGAAGAAAACCTGTGATGTTGCTTTTTTTGTTCCGAAATTTTTTCCGGAGATTGTCAAAACCTGACCGACATAAAGTTTTTCTGCAGAGAGAGAAGTGATTACAGGTTTTGTAAATACTGCATTCTGTGGAACTGAAATTGGAATTGCACTTCTGTTTGCAAAGAAATCAGGATTTGATCTTCCTGCTGTTGAAACGACATATACAAGTCCGTCCTGTGTGTTTGCTGGAATTGTAATTACGATTTCGTCATCGTTCCATGAGACATAAGAACTTTCTGTTAATCTGTTTCCGGCGATTTCTACATATGAAGTATCTTTTTTGTCATTGAAAAATTTTCCGCGGATTGAGATTGTATCTCCGGGACTTCCTACCTGCTGAGAGACAGAAAGAATTACTGGTTTTTCTTTTACTGTATACCCGATTAAAGTTGAAAAGCCGATGAGCGCTGCACAGACTGCAACAAGACAGATGACTCTTACAATTGCATATTTTCTGATGAAATACAAGAGGTTATGAGTAGGTTTGATTTTAGCTGATAATTTAGATTTAAGCTCTTCGAAAAATTGTGTATTGAATTTCACTGTCAAATTCCATTTAAAATAAAAAAAGTCTGACAAAGAAAAGAGGCATAAAATGCTGTGCTTTTCTGTCAGACTCTATTTTATTTGTTTAACGATGAAATATCAACATATGAAGGCATATAAACCTGAAGTGCATTCTGGTCATCAGGACGTGTAAAATCAGGTGTAAAGAAGTCGTCCTGAAGGAGCGTTGTTGCTGCGTTGTTTACAGTTTTGTACTGTGTGATGACGATTGTGTTTGCAGGGGCAAGTGCATTGAAAGTGTAGAGAGTATAAGTGGAATTTGCATCTACCGCAATCGCATTATTACTAACTGAATCGTTTGCAAGAATGTTCTGACTGTCAGAAATCAAGTTTACAGGATATGCAACGTTTGTAGCAGTCTGGAGCATATGTTCTGGTTTTACAGAAAAGTCATTTGTTCTTTTAATCTGCTGAACCTGAGCTACAGGAACTGTCATCTGAACATTGGCTGCCTTTCTGTTATTTAAACTGAATGGAAGCATTACTGCAAATACTGCAGCGGCAGCAACGGCAGCAGGCATATATTTTTTAACTTCTTCAGGGAACATGAAAACTTTCTTTTCTTTTGTTGAAGAAGCAGCTGTATTTTTTGCATAGCGCATCTTGAGCTGGAGTCTTTCGAAACTCTCATCAAGATATTTCTGGTCGAGTGAAATTGAAGAAGCGTCTGATTTTAATGAGTCGTGAGTCTTTTTGAATGACTCGAACTTTGCCTTGCATTTAGGACATGAAGCAATATGCGCTTCAAAGTCTTCGGCAAGTCCTTTTGGGAGCTCGTTATCGAGATAGAGTGAGTGAATGTCATTTTCAGGACAGGTAAACATCGTCTTCTCCTATGAGTTTGGCAAGTGCTTCTCGTGCACGGAATACACGAACTTTAACATTGCCCTCAGTTATACCAAGAGTTTTTCCAATTTCTTTATAATTCAAATCTGCGTATTCACGCAGGATAAGAACTTCGCGTAAGTTCTCCGGAAGCTGATTGAGTGCTTCCTGTGCTTTTTTAATTGTCTCGGCGCGGAGAAGATCTGTTTCGCCAGATGTCTGTACCCTGTGGTCTTCATAGAGTGCTTTCTGGTAAGCTTTTCTTTCGCGGCCCTTTCTTTTTACATAGTTTAACGATGCATTTTTTACGACACGGATGAGCCAGTAAGTAGCGTCATTCATTGTCGGAAAGACCATCTCTTTTTCACTTGCCTTGATATAAGAATCATGAACAAGGTCTTCGGCTACCTCATGGTCATTTACGACTTTGAAAGCGACCTTAAAGAGAACGGTCATTGTTGCGTTGTATATTTTTCTGAAATCAATCGGATCAGCGGCATTTAATTCGTCGCTGTCTATCTGATTGCCTGCTATATCTTTAACCACGCTCACTCCAAAAAGTTACCAAAAACTTAAGTTTTTTCTTAGAAATTAACGATTTTCCAGTCTGGAAAAGAACTGCCATTTAAAGGCAGTGTTTTACTGTCTCTTCCATGTCGGGCCGTTAGGAGTATCTATTATTATAACCCCTCTGGCTGCCAAATCGTTACGGATTTTATCAGCTGTTGCGAAATCTTTTGCTTTTTTCGCATCTGTTCTCTGCTGTACGAGAGCATCGATTTCTGCTGCATCCGGGTCACCTGCGTGATCGTCTGCTGCCGGATTTGATGCCTTTTCAGCTTCTTTTACGAGGCTGAGGGAAAGGACAGAGTCCATTTTGTTGATTAAGAAGAGGATTTCAGAAGCCTTGAGTTCTGAGTCCTTGATTGCCATTTGAATGCGGCTCAAAGCCTGTGGTGTTGAAAGGTCGTTTTCAAGATCTCCCTTGAATGAATCAAGATATCCTTTTGCCTTTTCTGAAAGTTCTGCTTCTGAACATGCCTTTGAATTACAGTCTTTCAATACTTTTACAGTTTTGTTAACGAGAGCCTTTCTTGCGTTTTTAGCTCCTTCGAGGGCGTCAAAGCTGAAAGTCAATGGAGAGCGGTAATGTGCTCCGAGAAGGAAATATCTGTAGTCCAATGGTTCGTATCCCTTAGCCTTGAGTGAAAAACCTTTTTCTGCCGGAAGTTCTGCCTGAAGAGTAATGAACTTTCCGTTTGATTTAGACATCTTTCCGCCTTCGAGAATCAAGAACTCGTTGTGCATCCAGTAGTTTACCCACGGACCTTTTGCGCGTTCTGCTTCGTCAAAACTTCCTTCTGACTGAGCGATTTCGTTTGTATGGTGAACAGGAACGTGGTCAACGCCGCCTGTGTGAATGTCAAAGTGTTTTCCGAGGTATTTCATGCTCATTGCAGAACATTCGATGTGCCAGCCAGGATATCCGCGGCCCCATGGAGAGTCCCATGTCATAGCCTGGTCTTCAAACTTTGATTTTGTAAACCAGAGTACGAAGTCGCCAGGGTTTCTCTTGTTTTCATCAACAACGACTACCTTTCTTTTACCGGCGCCTGCTTTGAGTTCGTCGAGGTTGAGGTTTGCAAGCTTTCCGTAGTCGTCGTAAGTTGAAATGTCGTAGTAGAGGTTTCCGCCTGCCATGTATGTGTGGCCCTGTTTTTCGATTTCCTGGATGAGGGCAATCATTTCTGGGATGTGTTCTGTTGCCTTGCAGATTACGTCAGGACGGCGGATGTTGAGTGCATCGATGTCCTTCAAGAAGGCGTCTGTGTAGAATTTTGCTACTTCGAGTACGCTCTGGTGGCGTTCTGCAGCAGTTTTAGTCATTTTGTCTTCACCGTCGTCTGAGTCGCCTGTGAGGTGTCCTACGTCAGTGATGTTCATTACATGCTTGATGTCGTAGCCGAGGTATGTGAGAGTTTTATCGAGGATGTCGAGGAATACGTATGCACGGAGGTTTCCGATGTGGGCATAGTTGTAAACTGTAGGTCCGCAGCCGTAGAAGCCTGCATATCCTTCCTTGATAGGTTTGAATTCCTGAAGGGATTTTCCCATTGTGTTGAAAAGTTTAAGACTCATTTATAACCTCGTCGCGGCATTATAAGTTCCACTTGAAGCAAAAAACATTACTTATTGAAGTATCTTTATAATTTCCGCAAAATATATTAT